>JAPLKA010000090.1 GCA_026388315.1 Pseudomonadota bacterium
CGTTGCCGTGGTTGTGTACGTTCCCCGCAGACGCGGGGATGAACCGGCATTATTGATTCTGCTGTTAACTCTCTTGATACGTTCCCCGCAGACGCGGGGATGAACCGCGTGAAGCGTAGAGATCAGGTAGTTCACTCGGACGTTCCCCGCAGACGCGGGGATGAACCGCTATTATTGATTCTGCTGTTAACTCTCTCGATACGTTCCCCGCAGACGCGGGGATGAACCGATATATCAGGGTCATCACCTTGCTGGTTGCGCACGTTCCCCGCAGACGCGGGGATGAACCGTTGCAGCAGAGATGTATATCTTCCTGGGCGGTACGTTCCCCGCAGACGCGGGGATGAACCGAATCTCTCAATCTTGAATTTTATAACCTACCACGTTCCCCGCAGACGCGGGGATGAACCGCCGATGACCTGAAAAGAATAGAGTTTAAGGTTACGTTCCCCGCAGACGCGGGGATGAACCGAGGACAACAAAACAAAAATACGTAGGTTATATACGTTCCCCGCAGACGCGGGGATGAACCGAGGTCGAAATAAAGAAAGAGGTGAAGCTTGCCACGTTCCCCGCAGACGCGGGGATGAACCGGTCAAGGTCACACTTGCAAGAGCTCCTTTTCAACGTTCCCCGCAGACGCGGGGATGAACCGAAAAAGAAATTATCCAAAAAGAAATGGATGAAACGTTCCCCGCAGACGCGGGGATGAACCGACTCTTCCCGTGGTGGTGCTGTGCACGGACGCACGTTCCCCGCAGACGCGGGGATGAACCGGCTGCAAGTGTGCGCTCTTGCATTTCTCCCGGACGTTCCTCGCAGACGCGGGGATGAACCGATAATATTGATTTGGCTTTCCGCTGTCCCGCTACGTTCCCCGCAGACGCGGGGATGAACCGCGTAGGACGATATGGTGACAGTACATCCACCCACGTTCCAGGACGATATGGTGACAGTACATCCACCCACGTTCCCCGCAGACGCGGGGATGAACCGACAGCAACGGGTTCAGAAATGCGAGAACCGTTACGTTCCCCGCAGACGCGGGGATGAACCGCATTACGGTCATTCTACCGTTCCCTGCAATTGACGTTCCCCGCAGACGCGGGGATGAACCGGGAGGTAGTAGATGGCAAAAACAGCTTTTGTAGACGTTCCCCGCAGACGCGGGGATGAACCGAGGGCCGCACGATCATTCCTATAGATTGGTTTACGTTCCTCGCAGACGCGGGGATGAACCGATAATATTGATTTGGCTTTCCGCTGTCCCGCTACGTTCCCCGCAGACGCGGGGATGAACCGCCTGCCCACGCACCTTGATAAGACAGAGCGTTACGTTCCCCGCAGACGCGGGGATGAACCGCCCTGAAAAAGGCCGAGAAAGAATTAAACAACACGTTCCCCGCAGACGCGGGGATGAACCGCATACGACGAACTTGAGCGTCTATCCCCTCAAACGTTCCCCGCAGACGCGGGGATGAACCGATTAACGGTATACCCATGAATGGAGAGCAGACACGTTCCCCGCAGACGCGGGGATGAACCGTCCCCGGTATCCACATGGATATTTTTAAGGGTACGTTCCCCGCAGACGCGGGGATGAACCGGGGTAACTGTTATCGTTGCCGCGTTGGGTTTGACGTTCCCCGCAGACGCGGGGATGAACCGGCAATAAAAGCAAAAAAGGCAGTGAATAGTGAACGTTCCCCGCAGACGCGGGGATGAACCGAAAATCAGGCAAAGACAGAATAGATATTTGTGACGTTCCCCGCAGACGCGGGGATGAACCGGGATTGTGACAGGTGCTGTAGACAACGGCCTGACGTTCCCCGCAGACGCGGGGATGAACCGGGACGCAAGAATATTTGAGGGCGGTTAGTAGGACGTTCCCCGCAGACGCGGGGATGAACCGCTTCTTTGCCCAGCCAAAGGCGGGGTGATTATATGTTCCCCGCAGACGCGGGGATGAACCGGGAACTATACCGGCAGCGCTTATGATCTACGGCGTCGCCCCCTGTCATTGGGGTCATTGGGGTCGGGCCAAGATAACTGATTGATATTCATGCAATATTAGGCTATAGATACATGTTTTTAGGGCTTAAAGTGCTATTTATTTGGGGTAAAACCGTAACAAACATCTGTGGTTGAAAATAAAAGGACGGGGCAAAGAAACATTTGCTGCAACATTTGCTACAACTTTTAAAATGGTCATAAAGCTAATAATACAAGCATCTTAGCGATCAGCCATCACCAATCAAAAAAACCGAGGGTCAAATCTTTATCCTTGACATTGGAGGGTAACGGGTAAGGCGCGCACGACCCACTCACCGGGTGGGTACCCCGGCAGAGAGCAAAACAGTATTCCAGGGGTAGATTGGGGTCGGACCAAATTCAGCTTCTGTATGAGGCGTTGATTTTTATGTAATCGTAGGTAAGGTCAGTGGTGTATATGTCAAAGGATGCCTTTCCGTCGTGAAGGTCAACGGTCAATTCTATCTCTTTTTTGTTCATCATCTTTTTTAATTCCTGTTCATCGAAGGGCACTTCAACACACTCTTTTACCAACTGCCTGCCCTGCATGATGATCTCTATCTTTGAGGGTTGAAGGGGTACGTCTGCATCCCCGGCTGCTGCAATGATCCTCCCCCAGTTGGGGTCACAGCCGAAAAAGGCCGTCTTTGTTAACGGCGAAATGGCTATCCTTCTTGCAATTTTTTCTGCATGGTCCTTTTTCTTTGCCCCCTGTACCGTTATGTGTATCACACGTGTAGCGCCTTCCCCGTCCTTTACGATCATTATTGACAACGCTTTCATAACAAGATTCAGCTTATTTTTAAAGTCGTCGAGTCCGTCCAGATCCTCTTCACCGGTTTTTGTAAAAAGTGTGACGGTATCGTTTGTACTGCATTCACCATCGACCGTTACCCTTTCGAATGTCTCCTTCCCCGCCTTAGAGAAGATATTTTTTATCCGTGAGGGGGAAACAGGATAATCCGTAAAAACAAAGGAAAGCATCGTGGCGAAGAGCGGGTTTATCATGCCGGCGCCTTTTGCTACCCCTATGATGTTATATGTTTTTTTTCCATGAACCGTTTCACTGACTATCTTCGGGTAGGTGTCTGTCGTCATAATGGACCGCGCAAATGATTCGATGTTGTTATTTTTGAGGCTCTTGCAAAGACCTGGCAGCGCACTGATCATTCTGCCGGTTGGTAGCCTTTTCCCTATGACACCGGTTGAGGCGAAAAGGATCTCCTCTTTGCTGGTTCCGAGGATGCCCGAAAGCTCTCCTGCAATCGTTTTCAGGTCTGAAACACCCTCCTTCCCCGTGCATGCATTCGCGCACCCGCTGTTCACGAGGATTGCCCGTACAGGATGATGCTCTATTTTTCTATCGTAGATGATATGGGCTGCCTTTACCTTGTTTCGCGTATAGAGCGATAGACAATGCATCGGTTCTTTGAAAAATGCAAGACCGAGGTCGAGGCCATTTGCCTTTATGCCGGATGCGTAACCGGCGAACCGAATACCGTCTATCATAACAACCTCCACGCTCCGCGCAGGCTAAAGCCCTGGCCAAGAACTACAAAACAACACCTTGGCAGGACATGCCTGCGGCTGCCTCTATCAGCAATCAGCTATCAGCCATGAGCAATCAGCTGACCCCTGATCCCTGTATTTATTTGCCGCAGCATCGTTTGTATTTTTTCCCGCTGCCGCATGGGCAGGGATCGTTTCTGCCGATCTTCTTGTCTTTCTGCTGGGATAACAGTTCATCACCCCTGTTTAAGAACATGACCGGCTCATTAAAGGTCAATTCTTCTTTCGCAGGTTGTATCGCATAGAGTTTTCTCACCGTGTCGAGTTTGGCCTGCCCAAGCATATCGAGGAATAGTTCAAAGCTTTCCTTCTGGTATTCTCTCAGGGGATCTTTCTGGCCGTATCCTCGCAGGCCAATCCCTTCCTTCAGATGGTCGAGAGAGAGAAGGTGTTCCTTCCAGTGTGTATCAAGAGAATTCAGCGTGATGAATCGCTCTAAGGCCCTTAATTCATTTTCTCCAAATTCGGTTTCCTTGTGCCGGTAGACATCAAGGACATTTTCTTTCACCATCTCAAGCAGCCCCTGCTTGGTAATGGATTTGAAGTCTATAGAATCGAATTCCATGTGAAAGAAAAAGGTTTCGAATATCCTGCTTTTCAAAGAAGTAAGTTCCCATTCTTCAGGATAGACCTTTTCGGGGGCATATTCGTCCACGAGACCTTCACAGATATCCTCAATCATATCGAATATCTGATCGAGGACATCCTCGTTGCTCATGAGCTCTTTTCTCATCCCGTACACGGTCTCGCGTTGTTTATTCATTACGTTATCGTATTCAAGGAGATATTTCCGTATTTCAAAGTTGTGCCCTTCCACCCGTGTCTGTGCGTTTTCAATAGCCTTCGATATGAAGGGATGTTCTATGGGCATATCCTCTTTCATGCCGAGCTTTGCGAGCATTGGCGAGACCCTGTCAGAGCCGAAAAGTCTCATAATCTCATCTTCCAGAGAGACATAAAACCTCGAAGAGCCAGGATCTCCCTGCCTTCCAGCCCTTCCTCTTAACTGATTATCAATCCTTCTCGACTCGTGTCTTTCAGTGCCAAGAATATGGAGTCCACCAAGTTTTATGACCTCTTCTTTGTCCTTTTCACATATATTTCTTGTTTCTTCCAGGGTCTTTTCGAATTCTTCCGACCCTTTTTGCCCTTTACACATGCTGAGGGCAAGGAATTCCGGGTTGCCACCGAGAAGTATGTCGGTTCCTCTTCCTGCCATGTTTGTAGAGATAGTCACTGCCTTCAATCGTCCCGCCTGGGCAACGACCTCTGCTTCCCGCTCATGATTCTTCGCATTAAGAATATGGTGCTGGACGCCCTTTCTTTTGAGCATCTCCGATACCTTCTCCGATTTGTCGATGGACAGCGTTCCAACAAGTACAGGACGCCTTTTTTTGTACAGATCTTCGATCTCATTGATGACGGCCCTGAACTTTTCCTTCTCGGTCCTGTATATAACGTCTGAATAGTGTGTCCTTATAAGGTCTCTATTTGTAGGGATTACCATGACATCGAGATTGTATATCTTCTTGAACTCCACTGCCTCTGTATCTGCCGTGCCTGTCATACCGGCCAGCTTCTTGTACATTCTGAAATAATTCTGGAATGTTACCGTGGCAAGGGTTTGATTTTCCCGTTCAATTTTCACATTTTCAGCGGCTTCAAGCGCCTGGTGGAGTCCGTCACTGAAACGTCTTCCATCCATGAGCCTGCCGGTGAACTCATCTACGATAATGACCTTTCCATCCTTAACGATATAATCCACATCCCTTTTGAAGAGGTGGTGTGCCTTTAATGCCTGGTTAATGTGGTGGAGCAGGTCAACATGTTTGGGGTCATAGAGGTTTTCCACATTGATGAGCTTCTCAATCTTTGCTACCCCGTCTTCTGTGAGGTAGGCGGTTCTTGCTTTTTCGTCTACCATAAAATCTTTATCTTTTTTCAACTGATAGATAAGTTTGTTGATTTTATAGTACTTGTCTGTTGATTCCTCGGCAGGCCCGGAAATAATAAGCGGAGTCCTGGCTTCGTCAACGAGGATGCTGTCCACCTCATCAACGATTGCATAATTGAATTCCCTCTGGGCGCACTCATCAAGGGAATATTTCATATTGTCCCTCAGATAATCAAAGCCGAACTCGTTGTTGGTGCCATACGTTACATCACATGCGTATGCCTTTTTTCGCTCATCATCATCCAGTCGGTTCAGGATGACACCCACAGAGAGGCCAAGAAATTTATAGATAGGGCCCATCCATTCCGAGTCCCTGTGCGCAAGGTAGTCGTTCACAGTAACCACGTGTACGCCGAGGCCGGTCAGTGCATTGAGGTATACGGGCAGTGTTGCTACAAGTGTTTTCCCTTCACCGGTGGCCATTTCGGCAATCTTCCCTTCATGGAGGACAGCGCCGCCGATGAGCTGGACATCAAAATGTCTCATATTGACTGTACGTCGTGCAGCTTCCCTGACAACTGCAAAGGCCTCAGGGAGGATTGAGTCGAGTTCCCCGCCGTTCTCGATCCTCTCTTTGAACCGGGGGGTATATTGACTTAATTCATAATCAGAAAGGGCTTTCAGCTTGTCTTCATGGGTTCCTGCCTCCTCAACGATAGGCTGGACCTTTTTGAGTTCCCTTTCGTTTTTAGTTCCTACAATTTTTTTTATGAAATTAGAGAGCATGGGTTTTATTTACCTGTTTCGAGTTACGAGTTATGAATTACGAGTTACGAGTGGTTTTCACCTGAGCCCTTGGCCCCTCGAACCCTGTTTTGTTTTAGTCCCTCAACGTTGCTACTAATCTTTCGGGGTGAAGGATAATGCTTATGGCATCCAGGATATTGGCTACAAAGACATCCGCCTCTTTTACCAATGAATTTGCGCAGCCTTCTTCACCAAACACACAGATCCCGAGTGCGGCCTCTCTCAGCATAAGGGCATCGTTCGCTCCATTCCCTATGGCAACAACCTTTTCCGGGCCGAGCTCCTTTACGATTTTTGCTTTTTCAGTACCGCTGTTCTCTTTTTTTACCTTGAGAACCTTGAAGCCGATGATATTTGTTTCATTATCTACATTGTCATAGCTGTCTGCAGTTATGACAAATACCTTTATATACCTTGAGACCTTTTCAAGCATCTCTTTGACGCCTTCCTTGAGCTTTCCGTCAAATGCACATGTCCCGTTGAAATCAATGACAAGATATTCTAAATCGAGATCGCCCCAGCCGGGAATGGAAACACTAATCATAATATTACCTCCTCAGGTTTTTTCGCAAGGCATTGTAACATAATTAGAAGATTTAAGAACTATAAATTTTATGCTTGCTTTTTTTCAGAAATCACGTTTTTTATAGTTCCTCTGGTTCCCAAAGAAAGCAGAGAAACAGTTTTTGATGATGTCCAAAAAAACACATGAAAAACTATTTTTAGCCGCAGACGGACGCAGACAAAAGCTGGACAGTATTTTATATCGGTTGCCGACCGGCACCCGATATACTCTATGCCTTTCGGACAGAGTGAAAATTTAACATATTCGCCCGTTAGGGCTGAATATTTGACAGACGGCAATGTCGCCGGCTGGCAAAATAATCATTTGTCCGCATTTGTCGAGCGCGAGCGGGCGGCAAAAAAATTATAGATGTTTTGACATAACATAATTTTTGCTAAGGAGTTAAAATGATGCAGCAAAAGAAGTGGCAGATAGAATGTGTGATATACGATTGTGATGGTGTGCTGTTTGATTCCCTCGAAGCGAACGGGAGATTGTATAACCATATTACAGTATCCATGGGAAGAGGGCCCCTCACTTCGGATGAACTTACGTATTGTCATACCCACACGGTGTTTGAATCGATTCGCTACATGTTCCCGGATGACGAGGTATTAGAAAAAAAGGCAGTAGAATTCTTGAAGAAAGAGGTTAATCTGCGCGATTTCATTGAGTACCTCAAGATGGAGCCAAACCTTATCAAGACTCTCGATATGCTGAAAGAAAAGGGAATGAAAAGGGCCATAAGCACAAGCAGGACTACCTCAATGAAGCATATTATGGAGAGGTTTAGTCTCTGGCCCTATTTTGACATGGTAGTGACCGCACTGGATGTGGCCAGCCCCAAACCTGCCCCTGAGTCCGTCGAAAAGATTCTGAAAGCGTTGAACGTTCACAAAGACAAAACCTTGTATGTCGGGGATTCCGAAGTGGACAGAGAGACGGCCTTTTCTTCTGGTGTTAAGTTCATAGCATATAAGAACAGTGCATTAGCGGCAGATGCGCTTATAGAAGACCACCTTGCCTTGCTGGGTTATCTTTCTGACGGGAAGCATCCTCAAGGATAATTTTCTTTCGTCCCGCTAAGGTATAGACAGGGCCGGACAGAAGGTATGCAAAGGTCAATCCAAACAATGTAATCCTTGGCTCAAGAAAAATTATTACAATGAGCAGGACGGCTGTTACTGTAGAACGGAATGGCCGGCCTTTGAAAAACGCTAAATCCTTGGAGCTGAAGTAGCGCACATCGCTTACCATGAGGAAGGCGAGAATATAAATCAGGATGGGTATGAAAACCGTTTTTAAATCAATGCCATGGGGCACTAACCACGAATTAAATAATACGCTTCCCGCGACAACTGTTGCCGCTGCCGGTATAGGCAGTCCAAGGAACTGTTTTTTCTGGACGGTATCAACCTGGATATTGAACCTGGCAAGTCTGAGGGCGCCGCAAGCTACATAGAGGAATGCCGCAAGCCATCCAAACCTCCCATAACCCTTCAGTGCCCACATATAGACAAGTAACCCCGGCGCTACGCCAAAGGCAATCACGTCGGAGAGGGAATCGTACTCAACCCCGAATTTACTGCTCGAACCTGTCATACGCGCAACCCTGCCATCCAGCATATCAAAAATGGCTGACACAAAAATTGCTATAGCCGCATAGATAAATTTCCTGTCTATCGTTGCAACAATCGCATAGAAGCCGGAAAAGAGACTGATGGAGGTCAGCAGGTTTGGTAAGATGTAAATGCCTTTCCCTTTTCTTCTTCTCATATGTCCCCCTTCCTAATTTTCTGGAACACCCGCAAGCGGGTACCCGGTCGCCCCCTCTTCGAGCAAAGCCCGAAGAGACTCCCCCTCTCGCTCGCGAGGCTCGCTGCTTCATAGATTGTTCCTAATGTGCTTGTTTCCATATGTTATCCATTGCTTTTCATAAAACTTTTGACCTTGCTTTTGCCAGGGAAGTTACCCCTGCTTTTACTTTCATATCTAATTTTACCACAGTTTCATATTCTTCTGGAAAATAAATATCAACCCTTGAACCAAAGGCAATCATACCGACAGGGTCACCTTTCTTTACGAAATCCCCTTCCTTTACGTATGAGATAATGCGCCGTGCCAAAAAACCTGCAATCTGAACCAAAAGAACCTTTTCTCCACCATGATCTATAAGAATATAATTCCTCTCATTCTCTTTGTCGATATCCTTTTTAAAGGCAAGCGCAAACTCTCCCTTTCTGTGTTGTACTTTCAGAACTTTACCCTCGCAGGGGGCACGGTTTACATGGACGTCAAGGGGAGACATGAATATACATATCCTCCTTGCCCGACCATGAATAAATTCACTCTCATCCATATCGCTTATGTCAATTATTTTCCCGTCGGCCGGTGAGATGAATGAGTCATCATTGTTGAGGGGTACCCGTTTCGGATTTCTGAAGAAAAAAAGACAAAACAGAAAAAAAAGGAAAATAATAAACGGAAGTACCGGGATACCGAGTACAAACAACAAGATGGCAAAACCGAGGGAAAGGCCTATAAGGGGGAGCCCTTCCCTCGCAATAGGTATTCCCCTCAACCCTTTCTCCCGATCCAGCCCATCATTGCCCTGAGTTGTTTACCCACCTTTTCGATAAGGTGCTCGCTCTCAATTCTCTTTATAGCAGTATAAACTGGTCTTCCTGCCATATTTTCAAGGATCCACTCGCGTGCAAATTCACCACTTTGAATTTCGTCAAGTATGGCTCTCATTTCTTCACGGGTCTCTTCCGATATGACCCTCTTACCTCTTGTTAAATCACCATATTCTGCGGTGTCACTGATGGAATAACGCATATATGAGATGCCGCCCTCATACATCAGGTCGACGATGAGCTTCAATTCGTGGAGACATTCGAAATAGGCGATCTCCGGCTGATAACCGGCCTCAACGAGTGTGTCGAATCCTGCCTTCACAAGCTCCGATGCGCCTCCGCATAGTACTGCCTGCTCACCGAATAAATCGGTCTCTGTTTCTTCCGCAAAGGTGGTTTCAAGAACGCCTGCCCTTGTTGCCCCTATGCCTTTTGCATATGCGAGGGCTGTCTTTTTTGCCTTCTTTGAGTAATCCTGATACATGGCAATGAGGGATGGAACACCAGCTCCCCTCTCAAATTCCCTTCTCACAAGATGTCCGGGGCCTTTCGGGGCTATCATGATGACGTCCACATCGGCAGGGGGTACAATCTGTCCGTAATGTATGTTGAAACCGTGCGAGAACACGAGGGTTTTCCCCTTTTTCATATTTTTTTCGATCTCATCCTTATACAGTTTTGCCTGGAGATTATCCTGTGCAAGGATCTGGATGATGTCGGCCTCTTTTGATGCCTGGGAAGCGCTTACCGGCTTGAAGCCGTGTTCCTTGGCAAGTTTATAGTTGGCCGTACCTTCGAGCTCTGCAACGATTACATTCACCCCGCTGTCTCTCAAATTCTGTGCCTGCGCATGTCCCTGACTGCCATACCCGATTATTGCAACCTTCAAGCCTTTTAAGGCGCCTAAATCTGCATCTTTATCGTAATACATCTTCGCCATTCTCTTCTCCTCCTTTAGTTTGTTTTTCTTTTGGTTTTATCGTCCTGTCACCTCTTGCCATAGCAATCGGCCCTGTCCTTACAAGTTCCTTTATGCCAAGCGGTTTTATGAGGGTCAGGAACGCCTTCAGCTTTTCTTCATCCCCGGTAATCAACAGGGTATATGTCTTTGTTGATACGTCGATTATTTTGCCCCTGAATATCTCTACCATCCTTAGTATCTCTTCCCTTGTTTTTTCGTCAGCATGCAGTTTCACCAGAATCATCTCGCGGGAGACATAATCCATCTCTTTGAAGTCTGTTACTTTAATGACATTGATGAGCTTGTTCAACTGCTTCAAAATCTGTTCGATGATGGCATCGTTGCCTGTTGTCACTATGGTCATTGTTGAGGTCGTGGGGTCAAGGCTTTCGGCAACACAGAGGCTTTCAATATTGAAGCCCCGCCCGCTGAACAAACCTGAAATCCGTGAAAGAACCCCAAACTCATTTTCTACCAGAACAGATATAATATGTCTCAAGATTTTCCTCCTAAACGAGCAGCATATCTTTTAATGGGGCGCCCGCAGGCACCATGGGGTAGACACACTCCTCAGGATTGACCTGGACGTCAATAATAGTGGTCTTGTTATTGCGAAATGCCTTCTGTAATATATCATCAACCTCTTCTTCCTTCGTGATTCTGTAACCTGCCGCACCGTATGCCTCGGCAAGCTTCACGAAATCAGGGGCATGGTCCATGTGAGTCCATGTGTATCTCTTTTCATAGAAGAGTTCCTGCCATTGCCTGACCATGCCAAGATATTTATTATTTAAAATGACAATTTTTACAGGAAGCTTAAATTGTACCGCAGTAGCAAGCTCCTGGATATTCATCTGGATACTCCCGTCACCGGCTATATCGATGACGAGGGACTTCGGGAAGGCCACCTGGGCGCCGATACTTGCAGGAAATCCATAACCCATGGTGCCGAGGCCACCGGATGTTAAAATAGTCCTCGGTTTAAGGAACTTAAAAAACTGGGCTGCCCACATCTGATTCTGGCCGACTTCTGTGGCTATTATGGCATTCCCCTTTGTGAGCTCGTAAATCCTTTCGATTACGTATTGAGGTTTCAATATCCCGTTTCTCACATAAGTCAGGGGGTAGTCTTTCTTCCACTGGTCTATTTTTTGTATCCATTCGGCTATGTTTGTATGATGGTCCTTAAAATCTTCCTCATCCTTTTCGATAATCTCTACCATCTTCTTAAGGACATGTTTGGAATCCCCCACTATAGGAATGTCGACCTTTATGTTTTTGCTTATTGAAGTGGGGTCAATATCAACGTGTATAATCTTTGCATGAGGTGCAAACTCTTCAACCTTGCCCGTTGCTCTGTCGTCGAAGCGGGAGCCGATTGCAATGATCAAATCCGATTCAGTGATGGCCATATTTGCGGCATAGGTGCCATGCATGCCGAGCATCCCCAGAAAAAGGGGATGATTACCGGGGAAACCGCCGAGCCCCATGAGGGTATTTGTAATCGGCAATGAAAGTTTCTCTGCAAATTTCAAAAGCTCCTGGGATGCGCCGGATGAGATAATGCCACCACCCGTATAGAGGACAGGTCTTTTTGAAGAAGCAATTGTCTTCAACGCCTTTTTTATCTGGCCAAGGTGTCCGATGTATGTCGGCTGGTAGCTTCGTATGAAAACCTTATCGGGGTATTTAAAATCACAGGTTGCTGCGGAAACATCCTTCGAGATATCTATGAGTACGGGTCCCGGTCTGCCTGAACGGGCAATATAGAAGGCCTCTTTTATGATCCGGGCAAGGTCTTTCACGTCTTTTACGAGATAACTGTGTTTTGTGCAAGGCCTTGTAATTCCGACTATATCGGCTTCCTGGAAGGCATCGTTACCTATAAGCATTGTATTTACCTGGCATGAGAAAATCACAAGGGGTATGGAATCCATACAGGCAGTTGCAATGCCCGTAACAGTATTTGTTGCCCCCGGACCTGATGTGACGAGTGACACGCCCACCTTGCCCGATGCCCGCGAATATCCATCAGCAGCATGTACTGCCCCCTGTTCATGTCTCACGACAATCTGCTTTATGTCAGAATAATGGAGTGCATCTGTTATGTACAGGGTGGCGCCACCGGGATAACAGAAAATGGTGTCCACGCCTTCCATCTTTAAAGATTCTATGAGTATTTGTGCCCCGGTCTTCTTCAACCTTCTTCCCCTTTTTTTAATTCATCTTTGGTATTTTCCATAATGTCTTTAAAATAGAGCTTTTTCTTTTTCAAAACTATAATTTCCAGCTCTTCGTTTTCTGTAAGATACGGTTTTTTAAGGAGCATTTGCAGCCTTCTCTCAAGTGTTACGTGCTGCCCCTTTGCACTACCGTAAATATCTTCTTTTGTTTCGCCTTCTTCCATAAAGACACAAAGAGATATGGTATAAAAAATATTGAAAAATGTCAAATATTAGAATATAAATTCTGGTATTTAGCTTTCAGCGAAAATTTATTTATGAAAATATTCTTCGTCATCCTTATATCATTCATTCTTTTTTTCAACAACCTCGGCGCTATTGCCCTATGGGACCCGGATGAGCCGAGGCAGGCCATTATGGCCCGTGAGATGATAGAGAGAAACGACTACATACACCCCTATCTTAACGGAAGACCTTATCTTGAAAAGCCGCCTTTGTATCCATGGCTGATCATTATAACCTCGAAAATCACCGGAAAACTCGATGAATTTTCATCACGACTGCCGGCTGCAATATCAGCAACATTGCTTGTACTTATTACATATTCTCTTGGGAATATGATTTTCAGCCCTCCGGCAGGAATCCTGTCAGCGCTCATGCTTGCAACAAATTACCAGTTCCTCTCCAATGCGAGAGAGTCTGTCATGGATATGACCTTTGCATTTTTCATCGGGCTCACTATATTTCTCAATTACCTGTGTATTCAAAAAAGAAAGAAATGGTTGTTTGTCCTCTCTTTTATCCCATCGGTGCTGGCGGTTCTCTCTAAGGGGCCTGCGGGTCTGTTAATACCTGCAATTGTTACATTTATCTACCTGATAACAAAAAAGGATCTGAAGAAGTTTTTCATCCCCTTTGTGGCCGGATGTCTTGTCTCGCTGGTCCTTTCATCGATATGGTTCATCCTGGCAGGCGAGGAGTATATAAAAGAATTTATTTTCAGACAGAACATTACACGGTATACAAATGCCTTTGATCACATCGAGTCACTTTTGTATTATTTCCACAAGCTTTTTGTAAACTTTCTTCCATGGAGCCTTTTACTCCCCTTTGCAATCTACCATGCCTTCAAAAAGAGAATCTGGCTGCCCCTCATATGGTTTATCTTTACCTTTCTGTTTTTTGAGCTCTCCAAGAGTAAAAGGGCAATTTATCTGCTTTCATGCTATCCTGCCTGTGCATTGCTCTGCGGTATCTATATAAAAGACAGGTGGTCATGGCTTATGGAAAACAGAATAACAAGCGCAGCGCTGAAGTGTTTTGCCCTTGCACTTGCCCTTTTACCGGTTGCCGCCCTTGTTGTGCTTTATAAAGGCAACTCAATGGTGATTAATGCATTCAAGACAGGACCCAATTCATTGTACATTTATATTGCTGTATTGTTTCTTGCTGGAGGTATCCTTTTTTATGCACTTTTAAAAAGGTCACAGGGTTTGTCAGTTTTTATGCTCTTTTTTTATCTGGTTGCTATGAGCTACTTTTATGGCGCCTATTATATGCCTGCCATGGACAGAACACTCAAATCGCCAAGGTTAATAACTGACCATCTCGTGGATATGAAAAAGGATAAGGAGATATTTACGACCGGTTTCAGTTCTGCCGGCATCATTTTTTATGTTGGCAAGCCGATCCAGATGTTTGTCAATATTAATGAGATAAAGGACAAAAAAAATGATATACTCCTTATCGTTGAAGACGACCAGGCGAAGCATATGCAGAAGGACCTGGATTTGTTATTTTTACCGGTAGGAAAGACACGGTACGAAAGGGAACTTTACACATTCTACGTGAGGAAAGATGGAAAATAAAGCCTACATTTCTGTTTTAATCCCTGTGTTAAATGAAGAGGAATCACTCCCGGAATTGCAGGAGAGATTGCACAGGACCATGGAGGGCATCGGAAAACCTTACGAAATCATCTACATTAATGATGGAAGTACGGACAGAACACCTGTCCTGTTAGAAGATTACCACGACCGTTACCCGTGCGTTAAGGTTATAGAATTTAACAGAAACTACGGCCAGCACATGGCCCTCTTTGCAGGGTTCGAACATGTACAGGGGGACATAGTGATTACCATAGATGCGGATCTCCAGAACCCCCCGGAGGAGATACCCAGGCTTGTTGCAAAAATGGAAGAGGGTTATGAGGTTGTTGGCACTTACAGGAAGGCAAGGAAGGATTCGCTTTTCCGTAAGATACCTTCTTTCATTGTCAACAAGATTACTGCGAGGCTCGTTGGTGTAAAATTGCGTGATTACGGCTGCATGCTAAGGGCGTACAGGAAAAACATTATAGATTATATGAACATGTGTCCCGAATCATCGAGTTTCATTCCTGCCCTTGCCACTACATTCGCAAAGAAAATCGCAGAGATTGAGGTTGAACACGAGGAGAGGACGAAAGGAACTTCAAAGTATAGTCTTTTCAAACTGCTCCGTCTTAACTTTGACCTCATGACAAATTTTTCCCTCCTGCCTATTCAGTTCATTGGTGTGATCGGCGTAATTGTGGCCCTTTTAGGACTTGCCTTTGCAATCTTACTTTTTGTGAGACGATTGATCGTAGGCCCTGAAGTAGAAGGAACCTTCACCCTTTTTGCTATACTCTTCTTCTTTATCGGTGCTCAGATATTTTCCCTCGGTATCATAGGGGAATATATCGGGAGGATATATCAGGAGGTAAGGAGACGACCCAGGTTTATCATTAAAAGGGAATTGCTGTGAGGGTTGTTGTATTCGGGTACCACGAGATAGGCTATGTATGCCTCGAAGAACTTATTAATTTTGGCGCAGATGTATTGTGTCTTTTTACCCATAAAGATGATCCCGAAGAGGAGATATGGTTTAGAAAGCCACGGGCAATTGCAGAAAAGCACAACATCCAAATCTATACGCCAGAGAGTATAAAAGATAAATCCTGGGCTGACACGATCAGTTCCCTGTCACCCGACATCATCTTTTCTTTTTATTACAGAAACATGATACCTGAGGATATTCTTGAGATTCCCCGAACCGGTGCTTTTAACCTTCATGGCTCGCTCCTTCCGAAATTCAGAGGAAGGGTACCGGTGAACTGGGTACTGGTAGCGGGCGAGAAGAAAACAGGCCTCACACTCCATTATATGGTAGAGAAGCCCGACGCAGGCGATATAGTGGCCCAGCGGGAGGTGGAAATTGCCTTTGAGGATACTGCATATACACTGTTCATGAAAATGGCAGATGCAGCAAGGGTATTGATGAAAGAGGTTTTGCCTCAATTCAGGGACGGCACATTTAAAAGCGCTCCCCAGGTTGGCCCTTCATCGTATTTCGGAGGGAGAAAACCTGAAGACGGGCTTATCCCCTGGGAGAAAGATGCAATAAGCATTTATAACCTTATAAGGGCCGTTGCCCATCCATATCCAGGTGCATTTACCTATCTTGATGGTAAAAAATTATTTATATGGAAGGCTTATCCGGAGGATACCCTCTATAATGGTGTACCGGGGATGATTGTTTCAAAAAGACCGTTTATTGTGAATACCGGCAAAGGGGTGTTGCGGTTGCTGAAGGTGCAGCTTGATGGGGAAGGGGAGTTAGACGGAGAAACCTTTGCGGAAACACATGAAACGGAAAATAAAACATTAGGAGGCACCACTTGAAAATACTCATTCTCGGTGTAAATGGATTTATAGGCAATAGCCTTGCGGCAAGAATATTACAGGAGACGGACTGGGAAGTGTTCGGAATGGATATCAGGGAAGACAAACTTGATATGTGCCATGGGAATGCAAAATTCCATTTTGTCGAAGGCGACATATCTATTAATAAGGAATGGATAGAGTACCACGTAAAGAAATGTGACGTGGTCATGCCCCTTGTGGCCATTGCCACACCGGCAACGTATGTAAGGGAACCCCTCAAGGTGTTCCATCTCGATTTTGAGGAGAACCTCAATATCGTAAGGTTATGTGTCAAGTACGGCAAAAGGCTTCTTTTTCCTTCTACCTCTGAAGTGTACGGCATGTGTACCGACAAGGAGTTTAACGAGGATGAGAGTAACCTTATCCTTGGTCCAATCAGGATGCAGAGATGGATATACAGCGCATCGAAACAGCTCCTTGACAGGGTTATCTGGGCGTACGGATTCCAGCAGGGCCTGAAATTTACCCTTTTCCGGCCATTTAACTGGATAGGGCCAAAGCTTGACGAGCTTGCCGCTGACCCTGAAAAGGAAGGGAGCTCACGGGTTGTTACCCAGTTTATAAGCAGCCTTCTCCTCGGTGAGCCCATACGTCTCGTTGACGGAGGACTCCAGCGGAGATGCTTCACCTATATTGATGACGGCATCGATTGTCTCATGAAAATCATAGAAAACAAGGACGAACGATTAAATGGAGAAATCTTCAATATCGGGAATCCCGATAACGAAGCCACCATCAAAGACCTTGCCTATAAACTGAAGGAATTGTTCATGAACCACCCGGCCACGAAGAATCTCGATAAATATTCCGAAATCATCGAGGTATATTCAAAGGAATTTTATGGTGAAGGCTATCAGGACATAAACTTCAGGGTACCGTCCATAAAAAAGGCAAAGACACTCATAGGCTGGGAGCCCAAGGTAAATCTCAATACTGCATTAAAGAAAACGCTGGAATACTATCTTGATTCGAATTTAAAGGTTGAGTGCTGAGGCGGGAGAAGGGGTTCTGAGCAAGGTCATTGGAATAAAGGTCGATGTTGATACGTCGGAAGGCATGAAGCACGGGGTGCCGGTACTCCTCGCCCTTTTTAAAAAATACAACATACATGCCAGTTTTTTTGTCCCCATGGGAAAAGACCATACAGGCTGGACGGTAAAAAGGGTCTTTACGAGAAAAGGTTTTCTCAAAAAGGCGGGAAGGGTCGGCGTTGTAAGCACATATGGCATCAAAACACTCCTCTACGGCATTCTCCTCCCCGGACCGGAAATCGCAAAGAAAAATGCGGCTCTTCTTCGCAGGATCACAGAAGAGGGTCATGAACTCGGGATTCACGGGTACGACCATGTATACTGGCATGACCACATAAAACACCTTGGCAGAGAACGGACAGAAGGCGTATTACGCAAGTCGGTTGAAGTGTACAGAGAGTTACTTCATGAGGATCCCCAATCATTTGCTGCCCCCGGATGGATGATAAATGCACATGCCCTGAAGTTTTTTGAGGATAACGGGTTTATTTACACGAGCAATGCCCGGGGTCAAGTACCATTTTATCCTTCGCTGGAGGGAGAGGCATTTCATATCCTCGAATTACCCTCTACGCTTCCCACCCTTGACGAGGTTGTCGGACTTGCAGGGACAGATGTATCCTCGCTAACAAAGTTTTTTCTTGATGCCCTGAAAGAAGGTTTGAATATCATGACGGTCCATACAGAACTTGAAGGAAAACACTGGACCGGCTTTCTCGATGCCTTCCTCAGAAAATCAATCGAAGCCGGTTTTATCTATAAAAAACTTATTAAAATTGCTGTGGAATGCAAAAACCTGTCGACTACAAAGACATGTGAAATGCAATACGGATCTGTCGAAGGCAGGGCAGGTGAAGTATGCGTGCAAATGCAGCGTAGAGCGGAGAAAAACTAAGCACTAAACAGTAGGCAGTCAATACATACTCTATTGGTTTTAACCAATAAGACCAACAAAACCAATTAAACAAATAAAACAGGTTTAAACTAATCCCTTGACATATTGCCGGTCTGTGCTATTACTTTCTATATGCGTTTAAAAAAATTAATAAAGGAGGGTGCTTATGCCGGGAAGTATTTATAAAATCATTGAAATTGTGGGAACAAGTGCGAAGTCATGGGAAGATGCTGCGAAACTTGCCGTCGAAACAGCGGGGAAGTCACTGGAAGATTTACGCGTAGCAGAGGTGGTAAAGCAGGATCTAACAATGGAAAACGGAAAAGTAACTGCGTACCGTGTAAGGCTCAATATTTCGTTCAAATACCACACAGAATAACATTTTAAGGGGAGATTAAAAAGATTTGAAAAAAGAGGGGACGCGAAGTCCCCTCGATTATTTTAATACATTCCGTCCATTCCACCCATTCCACCCATTCCACCTGGGGGCATCATAGGCATCTGGCCTTTATCTTTCGGTTTTTCTGCAATCATGCAATTGGTTGTAAGCAGGAGAGAGGCTACGGATGCGGCATTCTGTAAGGCAGTCCTTGCTACCTTCGTAGGATCGATAATGCCTGCTGCCATCATATCGTCTATGTAAACCTCTTTTGCTGCATCAAAACCAAAGCTGCCCTTACCATTCTTGATCTTATCAATGACGATAGAACCATCGAAGCCTGCATTATTGGAAATCCACCTGGTGGGTTCTTCCAGTGCCTTCTTGACGATCTTCACGCCACCCTGCTGCTCGCCTTCGAGTACAAGTTCATCGAGCTTCGGCAGGCACCTTAAAAAGGCAACGCCGCCGCCAGGTATAATACCTTCTTCCACTGCTGCCTTCGTTGCATGCAAGGAGTCTTCAACGCGGGCTTTCTTCTCTTTCATCTCTGTCTCAGTTGCAGCGCCTACATTAATGACAGCAACGCCACCAACGAGTTTCGCAAGCCTTTCCTGAAGTTTTTCCCTGTCATAGTCAGAGGTTGTTTCATCAATCTGTGTTCTGATCTGTTTTACCCTTCCCTCGATCTCTTTCTTGTCGCCGGCACCGTCAATAAGTGTTGTGTTATCTTTGTCAATGACGACCCGTTTTGCAGACCCGAGGTCTTTAATAGAGATGCTCTCAAGCTTAATGCCAAGCTCTTCGGAGATCATCTGACCACCGGTAAGGATAGCGATATCTTCGAGCATTGCTTTTCTTCTGTCGCCAAAACCAGGCGCTTTAACCGCTGCAATCTTCAATGTGCCTCTCAGCTTGTTTACGACGAGTGTTGCCAGAGCTTCGCCTTCAACATCTTCAGAAATGATTAACAGCGTTCTTCCCATCTTTGCAACCTGTTCGAGGATGGGCAGGAGATCTTTCATATTGCTAATCTTCTTTTCATTGATGAGTATCAACGGCTCATCAAGGACCGCTTCCATTTTCTCAGGGTTTGTTACAAAGTATGGAGAGATGTAGCCTTTGTCAAACTGCATACCCTCAACGATATCGAGGGTTGTTTCCATGCTCTTTGCTTCTTCAACAGTAATGACACCTTCTTTTCCTACCTTACCCATTGCTTCCGCAATGATGTTACCGATGGTTTCATCATTATTTGCAGAAATTGTTCCTACCTGGGCGATCTCTTTCTGATCCTGTGTAGGTTTGGAGAGTTTTTTAAGTTCGTTGACAACTATCTCAACAGCCTTATCGATGCCTCTCTTTAATTCCATAGGATTGTGGCCGGCTGCAACGAGCTTTACGCCTTCTCTGTATATGGCCTGTGCGAGCACTGTAGCGGTTGTGGTTCCGTCACCTGCTACATCGCTTGTCTTGCTTGCCACTTCCTTAACCATCTGGGCGCCCATATTCTCAAACCTATCTTCAATGTCAATCTCTTTTGCAACGGTCACACCGTCTTTTGTAACTGTGGGGGATCCAAACGATTTTTCTAATATTACATTTCTTCCTTTGGGACCGAGAGTCACTTTCACTGCATCAGCAAGGGTGTTTATGCCCTTTAAAAGCGCCTCCCTTACAGCCTGATCGTACCTTATTTCTTTAGCCATACTAATCATCCTCCTTTCTTAATCTTCCACGATACCGAGAACATCGTCTTCTCTCATAATGAGATGTTCCTCGCCGTCAACCTTGACTTCTGTTCCTGAATATTTGCCGAAGAGAATCTTGTCTCCCACCTTTACAGTGAGGGGAGCCTTTACTCCGCTATCCAGCATCTTGCCGTCGCCTACTGCTATTACCTTACCTTCCTGGGGCTTCTCCTTTGCTGCATCGGGGATAATAATCCCACCCTTTGTTTTTTCTTCCTCTTCAATACGTTTAATGAGGATCCTGTCTTGTAACGGTTTAATCTTCATTGTATCACACTCCTTTCATAAAAATAGTTTGTTGGCAATAACCACGAATGATTGCTAAAATTAATATAAGAATATAAGGGTGTTTTGTCAATACCCGCTTGTTAAATTTTTAGCAATAAATTTACGCCTTCCTGGTACCATTTGGAAAACCGTTGATTTTCCTTTTTGTTTTCCTCTTTGTTGTGTTGAATGGAAGAAATTATCTGATCTTTGTCAATAATAGTTTCAAATTCCCGCTCAGCCTGGAGGCAGAGCCGTTCCACCATACTGTATAGTATTTTTTCTTTGTCGTCCTTGCATAACCACATGGACCACCATTTGTCATATGTATTCTTGACTGTTTTAGCGTGTTTATCATAGTAGCCTGCAAAAGCCGGGAGCCACTCTTTCATGTATTCTTTTGATTCATAAAAGATGTCCT
This sequence comes from Pseudomonadota bacterium, assembly GCA_026388315.1. Classification (NCBI taxonomy): domain Bacteria; kingdom Pseudomonadati; phylum Pseudomonadota; species Pseudomonadota bacterium. Next base: position 21,137 of record JAPLKA010000090.1, read on the forward strand.
CAACAAAAGGGTACCGCTCGATAACATCCATTTCGATCATGATTTTTTTTATGAAACCATCTATAATGCTTGCTGCACCGTGCTTCTTCGAATAGACTTTATCTTTAAGTGAATTCCATACTTCAATGACAGGGTAGGACTCCATACTTTTTTCTGAGTAATTGATTGTTTCAAGGCTTTCAATGGCCTGCATGCCTTTTTTGGGCACATTGTACACAAGACTTTCTATTGCCTGTCTGCTTTTTTTGGGTACCCCATACATGAGGAGACCAAGCAAATCCGATACCACATGGTAAAGGAGTGACCTGTTCTTCGGCCTCCTCAGCGGAAACATGAAGCAGATAAATTCATTCAACTCCAGGGCCTCAACGAGATGGTCTTTTTTGGGTTTCTTTTGCATATATTTGATCGCGTCAATTGCGAGGGTAATAGTCGACATGGAGAGAAGCTCATGCTTGTCCTTCACAATCTCACACACATCGAGGATATGTCTTCTCGGAAGCATCAAATTCCTTCTTTCTTCAGTTCCTCGAGCAGTGTTTTTTGTTTGTCCGTCAGTCGTTTCGGGATGTCGATGAGCACTTCCACATACTGATCGCCATTTGTTCCCTTGCTCATATCAGTCACGCCCAGTCCTTTAAGCCGTACCTTGGCGTGGCTTTTTACGCCGGGCGGGATTGTGACCCGTTTCGGCCCTTCTATAGAGGGGACTTCCACTGTTGTTCCGAGGATGGCATCGGTAACCTTTATGTCCTTTGTCACGTAGAGATCGTTCCCTACCCTCTTAAAAAAGGGATGCTCACCTACCTTGATTGTAATGTAGAGGTCTCCGGCCCTTCCTGTTCTCTGATCCAGGTTGCCTTTCCCCTGGAGTCTCAGTTTTTTACCGGTGGAGATACCTTTTGGGATTTTTACATTTACCTCTTCAGTGCCTGTATGAGTTGAGAACGTTATTCTTTTCTCCACGCCCCGTATGGCGTCCATGAAGGGGATTTCCAGTTCGTAATTGAGGTCCAAATCCCTTTCCGGTTGCTGCTCCCTTGTAATATAATCCCCAAAATCCCATGACTGGGCCCTCTGTTTGCCACCTCTGCCGCCCTGCCTGCCAGCCTGTTTGCCAAAGATCGTGCTGAACATATCGCCGCCCCCGAACCCGAGGTCCTTAAAGAGGTCGCCCATATTGAAACCCCTGAAAATGTCCTCCTCAGAATACTTCTGCTGGAAGCCACCCATGCCGAAGGTATCATACTGTTTCCTCTTCTCCTGGTCGCTCAGAACGGCATATGCCTCATTGATCTGCTTGAACTTTTCTTCTGATTCTTTATTCCCCGGGTTTCTATCGGGGTGATACTTCATCGCAAGTTTCCGGTATGCCTTTTTGATTTCCTCTTCTGATGCGGTTTTTGAAACTCCAAGCGTTTCGTAATAATCTTGTTTTGATGCCATTTCCTTCACCACCCTTTTAAAATCATCATAATGTTACATCTACAGTTTACAATGTTCAGTTCAATGCAGTATCGCCACGTATGTCCCTGTTTCATGTTGTGCTGACCGGCTCACTGCAGGACATTTAACCTTCATTATATGGACAACAGGTCTTTCCCCGCTATATTCAGATAGCGTTTCGTAGTTACCCATCCCCTTGGCGATCACTATAGCGTCTGCTTCCCATAACTCCTTTACTTTTCCCTTCATCTCTTCCCTTCTTAGCCCCACTTCATCTGTGCCTGTGGAAATGATGTTAGAATATATTTGTTTTAAATCAAACCTTTCCACGTCGGCCATTGAGAGGTCGTTTTGGACCGGATGCTCTTTTACGGCATAGTACACTGTTTTCCCTCTATCCTGTAAAAACTCGACCAGCGGCATATCAAATATAAAATCTCCCACGTTGTCACCGAGCAAAAGCACATCTTTATTTTTAATATAAATCTCTTTTTCAATTTTATCTATATCTCCGTAAAATTTAAGTGCTTCAGTTTTTGTGTCATAGCTACATTCCGTAAAGAAGTCCATAGAATTTCCCAGGGCTGATAGCTTCAGAAGGCCTTCCAGGGTTTTGGGGAACAGCGCAATCAGTTCTATTAACGCCTTTCCGGCCTCTTCGAATTCTTTTGTCTTTGCAAGGGCATAAGGATCGTATGCCCCGGTAGTATGCTTGATGTGTTTGAGCAGTTTATTCGAAATGCCCGGTGGAGTATGCCCTTTATCGTACGATTCTTCAATCATGGTATGGCAGTGCGACAGCAAATCCCCGTTGCCGCCTGACAATTGAATTGTCTTCCCGGCGAGCCCTTTAAGACAGTCTAAACAATGTTCCGTAACTTTCATGATATTTATCCTATAAGATATAATGTAATGGAGGGGCAAATCAAATTGAAATGTGTCCCGATTCCATTAAACCGGAAATACAATAAAATATTTCCTTTAGAATCGGGACAGAAATACGAAATAGACTCATTTAAGCCGGAGCGGTATCACTGAAGGCATCAACGATTGAAAAACTCAGTAAATGTATCTCCTGATGCCTACCCTCAGTATATTGATAATACTGTTTTGCTTCTCAATAGCATAAATTCAAATGAAAATTCATATCAAAATTTGACACAGATGATAATTTTCAGGCGAAAAGTATTAGAAGGATAAAAAATTGGTGGAGCTGAAGGGGATTGAACCCTCGACACCTTGACTGCCAGATAGAACCATTGTAGACCTTACCTTTTCCCGATTTGTCCCCTTTCATACTTGTGATTATTTTTATGGTAATTTTTTGGGGTGAGACTTTCCTTATTTTAGACCTTAAAAACCCATGTCTACTATACAAAAACTATACAGTTGGATGAATAACAGTTTTGCGGTAGATATAAAAACATAAATTAGCATAAAGGGATGTCAAGCAACATAGTAATATCAACATGATATAGGAAAGCTTGGCATCCCTTTTTATTACACCACAATCATCCATGAAATAATGTTGTGATATTTTTTTTTGATTTTGGTACAATGGAGATGCAAGGAAAGGGGGAAACCATGAAATACTTACCATTGTTAGTCTCAATAGTTTGTCTTCTTATGTTTGGTTACACGACAGTCAACGGAGCAGAGTGGGTGCATTATGCCACGGCTAAAGGGTTAGATGACAAATATTATTACGATGAGACAAGCATATTTTCTGATAGTGAGGGTGCTGTAAGGGTATGGATAAAACAGGACTTTTCTTATAAGGGGAAACAGCACTTCATAGAATCCATGAAACAAAATGGTTATTATGATAACAAGAAATTAGAAAATATAAATTATGTTCTCGACTATTTTGCCATCAAGTGCAGTACAAGAGAGTATAAACTTATTTCTCATTACGTAGGGGACACAAAAGAAAGTGTCAAAGATTCAGGTTCGCCGCAACCAACATGGAACTCAATTCCAAAAGGAAGCATTACAGAATTTCTCCATAAAACAGTATGCAAAGGAAGATGATAATTGTATGTCCGTAAACTCTACCAAGGGATTGTACATAATGGTTAAGATTTCCAACTGGTTGATATTATTGGTGGAGCTGAAGGGGGTTGAACCCTCGACACCTTGACTGCCAGTCTAATAAATTAACTTTCATGCACCATCACATTTCAGCACAAAACACTTGACATATCAGACATATAGGCGTATATATCTATCATGTACCATCATTAAAAAACACGTGCTTTCAGGAAAAAAAGTGGGACAGGAGCGGGACTGGAAAAATATACGGACATATTCTTGTGAAAATATACGGACATATTCTTGTGAAACCGGTGTTATCCCACTTTTATCCCGCTGGTAGCATCTAACAGCCTATAACTAAAGGAGAAAAGGTTATGGCAAAATGGATAAAAACAACATTTCCAGGTGTACGGTATCGAGAGCATGATACCCGAAAACATGGCGTTAAAAAAGACCAATACTTTACGATCCGGTACAAGCTGGACGGCAAAGGCAAAGAGGAAGGCCTGGGCTGGGCTTCTGAGGATTGGACAGCATCAAGGGCTTATGGCCACCTGCTTGAATTAAAGAAAAATAAGAAAATAGGTGAAGGTCCGCAAAGCCTGGGAGAAAAACGAGAGATTGAGGAGACGAGGCGCATTGAGGCAGCAGCAGAGAAAGAACAGATTGAAAAGGATACACTTACATTTAATCAGATATTTACAAAACAATATTATCCGATAGCAGAGCAGAATAAAACAAAAGGTGCAGCAGAGGCAGAGAATAGCCTTTTTAAATGGATTGATCCAGTAATAGGCAAACTACCCTTGAAAAATATATCACCGCTTCACCTTGAGCGAATCAAAAAGAACATGGCGAACGAGGGCAGGGCACCACGAACCGCTCAATATGCGCTTGCATTGATACGACAGGTTTTTAACTATGCGAAAGACAATGGTTTATATAGTGGCGCATGTCCTGTTTCAAAAGTCAAAATACCCAAATTCGATAATAAACGGCAACGATTCTTGACCCATGAAGAGGCAGAGAAACTATTGACAGCACTAAAAGCACGCAGCATTGATGTTTACCACATGGCCCTATTGTCCTTGCATTGTGGGTTAAGGGCCGGCGAGGGCTTTTCTTTACAGTGGGCGGACGTGAATATTGAAGCTGGAATGATAACCTTAAGGGATACCAAAAACGGTAAGACAAGACATTGCCAAATGACAAGCGCAGTAAAAGAAATGTTTACCAAGCGGAAACCAGGTAATAAAGACGACCTTGTATTTCCTTCTGCAAAGGGTACGTTAATCGGTAAAATATCAAAGACTTTTGAGATTGTGGTTGATGAACTCAAATTCAACGAAGGTGTTGACGATCCTCGACACAAGGTTGTATGGCACAGTTTAAGGCATACATACGCTTCCTGGTTGGTGCAAAGTGGAGTAAGCCTGTATGTCGTTCAAAAGATGCTTGGACACTCACAGATAAGCCAAACCGAGAGGTACAGTCATTTACATCAAGATACCATTACCGATGCTGTAAAGGTATTCGAGGCAGCATTGAAGAAAGAAAAACCGAAGGCCGGAAAGGTTATAAACTTTTAAAAATAGGTAAGTATAACCGGGGATAGGGCTGTACACCTGAAAGCGGCAATCCTGAACCGCTTCCCCGGTTTAATATCAGGGCACGACAGGAGGTGTCAAGGTGGAAGAGAATGGTTTATGGTGTCCGTTAACCGGGGAATTACCAGACGTTGACCACATACCAAGTGACTTTAAATACCAATGTCTTGAAATAATTTACGAGGCAAGGGGGCTTTGTGGGGCGGGTGAGGCGGAGCTCATGTTTTTTGACTACACATACCCGGAAAACCTCTTAGAGTTTGCAAGAACTATTGAAGGGGCTTATGGGTCTATACGTCAGAATAGTCTTTGTCTTCAACGTCCTTATTACTATACAAATGAAAAAGGCGATCTTGTACTAACACATACGCTTGCATCAAATGCAGAGCAAGTATTGAGCATGGCAGGGTATTCCAAGGCATATGGATATGTTGATGATGAGGCTCCAGATTATTTTATACTGGCAGTAGTGGCTATTATCGAAGCAAGGGAGGCCTTACAAGAAGCACTGGAAGATAAAATATATAATTATGATGATTTGTTGGATGCAAGGGGATTATTATCAAAAGCAGAAAAAGCCAAAAGTGAATTTGAAAAGCCGGAAAAGCAAAGCATAAGATCGCGGGAACTTAAGAAAAATATAATAGACCAGGCCATAAAAAACGTATTTGAAACATTTCCAAATATGACAAAAACACTTGGAACAGTAAAGCTCAGATTTAATCACGTCAATGCTGATAAAGACTTTGAAGGCTGTAAAACAAATTTAGTCGAAGATCCCAAAACCAGAAAAACAACAGTATTTATTCATAGGCCGGGCACTGAAAAGCCATACAAATATGAAGAAAGGACGCTTGAAACCCGCATCAAAATAGTAATTAAGCGCACTATTGACGAGAATAAACCCGTATCATGCAAAGATTATATTAAATGAACTCTCAAAAGTACGCAATAACGTTATTGCGTAACTAATTCAATTAATTTAATAACTTACACTTGATACTTATACCGGCATGTAATATCTTTTGTGAACATTAAGGAGGTATCACATGACGAAAAAAACAGAAAAAGTTGATCTATCTTGTATCGAACTACCGGCTATACTCTTCAGAAATCACCCGAAATTTAAAGAGCTTGTCGGTATCTCTGCCAGGACAATGAGCAACCTTGATAGTTTGGGGCTTGGCCCCTCAGAGAAAATTCAGGTAGGGCGTACTGTTGGTTATAGAAGACAGGTTTTGCTTGACTGGATGCAGGAAAGGGCTGTTTCGTTCGGAAAATAAGTAACTACCGAACCGGGAATAATATGTCTGAGGCAATAAATGATAAGAGATTTAGAATCAAAAACAAGATAATGATAGAGCCGGAATTATTCTATTCTGAGGCTTTCATGGGATTGTCAGCTTCAGCAATCAGAACCTTGTTGCGATGCCTTCAAAAAAGAAAGTGGGTTAAGCAAAAAGTAAATGGCATAAAAAGAGTTGTGTACACCAGTGAAGCGTTTATTTTCCCCTATCGTGAAGCAGCTTTTTTAAAAATCGGCACAACACAATATTGGAAGAATATAAAAACGTTAATAGAACGAGGTCTTCTTGACATTATTCACCAGGGCGGCTGGTATCAAAAGAGCGAACGCGAGAAAGATTATAGCGTTTACCAGTTGTCTGAAAGGTGGCGATGTTATGGTACAAAAGATTTTCAAAAGATTGAGAAGGGTAAAGTGTTGCAACCAGAATTTCACGTTAGAAACAACATGGGTAGGCTAAAAACAAAAGCAACTTCACTAAAATGAAGTTGATAGCTTCACTAAAATGAAGTTGATGAGTAAAAAATTGTTATGATCGTCTTCACTAAAGCGAAGATGAGGAAATTTAACAAAATGATCGCAGAGGCTTGTTAATGCTACCTAAAGAACGTTTTTTAATCCGTGAGGGGTTTTTTGTAACACCCTTTCGCTTTCGTGAAGGAAAATTATATATCCAAGGGGGTATGCTTTTTCCCTTCACTTATCTTTTAAAAATGTCTTTAAAGTCTTTAAAGCAATTCGGCCCGAAAAGTGACCTCAGCATATCAAAAAGAAAGAAGGTGATGCTTTGAAGAAAGCAAGCAAGCATTACACCGATGCAGTTAAAGACTTAAATGAAAATAAGGAGTTGACAGGTTGAGCGGGTCCTCCCTAACAGTTGACGCTATACGGAGACGTAGGACCCCGCCGATTCTCCGCTTTTATAATATTTAGAGGTGGGCAGATGGTCAAATGCGAGGAGTTGGCTAAAATGAGAGAAAACCCCGAAACTATATCTGGTTACCTTCTTGATATGTTTGACAGGTCATTTCTTAATGAAGAACGGTGTCAAAAAACCATATTAAATTTATTACACCCTAACGGTCCGGCATGTCCTTTTTGTAAAACAAGGCTTGATGAAAAGAAATTTCCCCGATTTGCAAATCTTCATAAAATTAAGTGTAAAAAATGTAATAAATTTTTTACAGGCTTGACTGGTACAATGCTGTCTGGTACACATCTAACGTTCGCACAACTTACACTTCTTGCCGTTCTGATTGAATCCGGAATACGTCCGGAAAAAATAGAAAAAATCACAAAAATACATAGGGAGACAGTGATATTATGGAAAAAGAAGCTTTAATAACCACAACCATCAGCAGCCTTCGTAAAGCGGCAGAATACCTTGAAAAAGCAGGCTGGGCGGTTAAGAGACAAACCATTACGAACCATGCAAGGGCCGGACTAATCCGAAAAAACGTACAAGGTCAATATGATACGAAAACACTTGATCGATATGCGATGGCAAATTTAAAACGTCTTGATGGTGCCCCCATTACCGGTGATGACAAGTATCTTGCAACCCTGCAGAAAAACAAACTTGAAGCCACTACACAAATAGCAATAGAGCAAGCCCAGTTCATGAAGAACCGTAATCGTGATTTCGAAGCAGAATGGGAAGCGATCAAAGGCACAGAACTTGCTGCCAGGGCAGCTCTGTTCAAAAATGACCTTGAAACGTTTGTTCGATCTAAAACCCTCGACATAATCAATATCGTTCACGGTGATCCCGTCCTTGCTCCAGACCTTATAGCCTTTATTCTTGCTTCCATCGATGGGATTCTTCTGCGCTATGTGCAGACTGGTGAATTTGAAATAGACCGCGAGACCTATCAGAGATTTCTCGACAGCATGACTGCCACCGTCCTGGCGGTTTCCACACAGGCCGACGCACAGCTTGAATCCGTAGAGGAGCCACCGGCATAGACAGCAAAATACCGAATCTCGCGTTGACACTGTGAACAACCTTCCAGGTGAGAGCTGGACCTTGCATTGCCTATGCCTAAACCACGAGGGCGCCGGGAATTATTCAGCACGAGGGCACCGGGAAAGATGCAGCGTGAGCTCACCGGGCACGATCCGTTGAGGAAAGGAAAGGGCCGGAGTTATTTTTTATCGTGCCCGTTTAGATCAGCAATGAAACGATTAAGTTCAGTTTCTTTGAAAAGGGTTTTTCTTCCCATTTTGAGGGGCTTAATTTTACCATCTTTGATAAATCTATAAAGAGTTGGTCGAGAGATTCTAAGCAGTTTTAAACATTCGTTTACTGTGTATAATGTCTCCATGTTTTTCATTGTATCATAATATCAATATTTGTCAATTACAATTAATATTATTCTTGACAGATTATGAATAGATGATATAATCAATAACTATGAGATACATTGAGAAACATATAAAGTGTCAAAAATGATAAAAAGTGAAGGGTCATGATGTTTAGTGACACTATACAAAATGACGATAAATGAAGGGCTAAAAACAGTGCATATTTTATTAAAAAAATGATAAGTAATTATAATCATTAAGTAAATGATGAAAGTTTACATAATGTCACTTATAGGTACCATTTATACAGCCAGTAATAACTGGGAATCACAGCGATATGATAAAAAAAAGACGAGTAACACTATATTAAACATTAATTCTGAATATATGATAATTTCAATATTGTACTAAATTAAGTACAAGATGTATTTAGGTGAAAGGTAAAAAAACGGGAAATTGAAGCAAGGCGGCTCGAAAATAGCCGCTGCAAATCACATGAAAGGAGATTAGCAATGTCATCGAAAAAACAAACTACAGACACAATCAAGGCATCAATCAAAGACAGGCTTCACCCACTCGAAACACAATTTCGCTTAATGCTTGTATCATCATGTGTTGAAGGATTTACTTTACAAGGCCAGGACATATCAAATATTGTTGTTGGTATGCTGCGAACCCTTGACGATGTCTATAAATTTCTTGAAAAGGACTGAGCAGACACAATAATTATTCCGAGACAGGGATATGTCCAGGAGGGTACCGAAATGACAAAAACGAAAAATTATATTCCAACAGAAAAGGGCTTTAAGGCGGCGCTTAAGGCGGTAGAGATAACCCAAAAATTACAGTATAGCCTTGAAGATATTGAAGAGGATTCCCCCTTAGTTTGTCTTCGCTATTTGGCCTCTACCCCGACATATCAGGACAAAGAAACCGGAGAAACCCACTACAAACACGAAATAGAAAATTCATTAGAACATACCATCATGTGTATGTTTGCGGCCCTGTATACTGCAAGTGTACACTTCAGGGTAAATGAATTTACCCCCGACAGGTACGCACAGATCAAGTCTTTAATCGAAAATACCATCAAAACTACAAAAAAATCTAAATATGGATTCAGGCTTATTTCAGGAGGCAAAGAGTAAATTACCCTGAGAGGTCTTCTACTGGATAAAGGGTTTGACCGTCATCGATGCCATAAATTGTGCAGCGTGAGGGCACTGGCACGATCCGTACAGCCCTTCACCCACGCCATGAACATACCGGACACCCTGAGAGCGGGGCTATACAGGAATTTTTTGGGGGCCTTGATGCTTCACCCCATAGCACCGGCACGAAACAAGCATATACAGGCAATCTGAAGATATGCTGTACGATCCGGGAGTACCACAAGACAGGGGCACGTCCAGGACAATCCACCTGGTACCTTTACATTGACGCTGTTAACAGTCTTTCGGGTGAGACCAGGGCTTTATATCACCCATACACTGAAACATTCACTACGAGGACAAAAGACCGGGGCAGTGGATGTTTAGGAGGTGGTCAACAAACGTTCTTCTTTTCTACTAAAAATCTATTGACAAAAAGACATGCCTCAATATATAGTTGCATTATATAAAATAGTTAACTACCCACACGGTTTCGACCTGTGGTGCGGGGTCACGCAAGTGGCCCCTGCTTATTTATGTCTACTTCTTACAAAACATATGTTTACGTTGACGGCTTCAATTTATATTATAGGGCCCTGATACATACCCCATATAAATGGCTTGACTTAAAAAAACTATGCTCAAGCTTGATTGACCCCAGGCATGATATTGTTAAAATAAAATATTTCACCGCAAGGGTTAGCGGCAAACTGGATCCTAACAAACCGATAAGGCAAAATACCTATATAAGGGCCATACAAACATATATACCCGGAGTAGAAGTACATTTTGGTCATTTTCTCAGCCATGATATTTACGCACCCTTAGCTAACACAACTCCATATAAGTTTGTAAAAATTATCAAAACAGAAGAGAAGGGGTCCGACGTAAATTTAGCAGTTCATTTGTTAAACGACGCATGGCTGAATAGTTATGATTGCGCTATTGTGATAAGCAATGATAGTGACCTTGCTGAATCCTGCAGGCTGGTAAAAGAACAAAATAAAAAAATATTAGGTGTCATTACTCCAAATATCAACCCTTCTTCAAATCCATCCCACGAACTCATAAAACACGCATCTTTTGTTGAAAGAATAAGAAAAAGTGTTTTGGCAGTGTCTCAACTTCCAGATCTCATACCTGGTACCAATATCCATAAACCCGCTACCTGGTAAATCTATATTCCTTCATGCTCTTGCAGAAATCACCAGTGAGACATAAAGAATGTTTCCGAAGACTTTCAAGGTGCCATGACGCAGAATCACCGGGGATACATCCAGGACAATCGCCGGATACCTTCTCGTTGACACTGTGAACAACCTTCCAGGTGAGAGCTGGACCTTACATTGCCTATGCCATGAACCATCGAGGGCACGAGACAGGGGCACGTCCAGGATCACCGGCACGAATCGACTGAAGGATCCAGGCCCGGGGCTATGTCCGGGACCACCCTCAACACTGCTTCCCTGAGAGGTCTTTCACTGGATAACAGGAGTGTATTTCATTACCTGAAAAATAAAAAGTGGGACAGGAGTGGGACAAAACCACCTTACACAAAAAAAGAGGTTAAGCCTTTAAAGCCTAACCTCTTAATTTTATTGGTGGAGCTGAAGGGGATTGAACCCTCGACACCTTGACTGCCAGTCAAGTACTCTCCCATCTGAGCTACAGCCCCACTGATATTTTATATAACAGTAAGTGTTGAAATTGTCAAATGGTTTTGACGTTATGTGCACAGTGCTTTCAAAGAGGTGTAAGAAGGTTGTTCATTACCGTGCGCTTTTGAGCAGGCGTTTTTTTATCTTGCCAGAGGCGGTTTTTGGGAGTTTTGCTACGCATTCCATATTTTTAGGGATCTTATACTTCCCAAGTTTGTCCTGCAAAAAGTTTACAATCTCTTTATACTGAAGCTGTTGACCCTCCTTAACAACAATGAATGCCTTTCCTACTTCTCCCCATGTTTCATCAGGTATGCTTACAACAGCTACGTCGAGAATCTTCGGGTGAGCGAGCAAAGCCTTTTCGATTTCTGCGGGGTAGACGTTTTCGCCGCCGCTGATAAACATATCCTTTTTCCTGTCCACAATATATACAAACCCCTCTTCATCCATCCTCGCAAGGTCACCCGTGTGGAGCCAGCCGTCCTTAATAACTTCTTTTGTCAGGTCAGGCCGTTTCCAGTACCCGTTCATTACTATAGGGCCTCTTACGATAACCTCGCCGATCTCGCCGGGCAGGACAGGTGTTCCCCGCTCATCGACTATTCTGATATCACCGTGCAATACCGGTGAACCCACAGACCCCATCTTTTCTTCCGCTCTTTCTGTGGGTAGCCAGAAGAGTGTAGATGCCTCGGTAAGCCCGTAGATCTGTGAGATTAAAAGCCCTTTCTCTTTAAGGGCTTTTAATAGAGGTACCGATACCCTTTCACCTCCCGTAAAAGAGCATTTTATTGTCCGTAAATCGTATTGGCTGATATCGCATTCATGCAAAATAAAATTATATACAGTGGCAGGCAATTCAAGAATCGTTACCTTATGCTGCTGAATCGTTTCCAGAATCTCCACCGGCCTGAAGCGCTTTTTTACAATGACCGTGCCGCCGTTATATATAACGGGCGCCATCTCAACGATGAGTCCGCCGGAGTGAAACAGCGGCCTTGCTATGATGGCTATATCTTTCCTTGAAAGATCAAAATAAAAACTGGCATTCAAAACATTGAAGAATGTTTTTCTGTGGGAAAGCACAGCGCCTTTCGGCAAACCTGTTGTCCCTGAGGTATACATGAGGATATGGGGATCATCTTCTCCGGAAGACCACCCTGATACCGGTTCTGTTTCTGGGTACGACTTGATTGAAGATTCATAGTCCATGACCCACGGGATATTCTTTTTCTTTCCGGCTTTTTCCCCGATGGAACACGTTATACAGGTAGCGATGGGCACCTTTTCTCTTAACCGCTCTGCATTTTCCAGAAATTCATCTTCAAAAATAATGAAATCGGCGCCACTGTCCCGGATAATAAATTCGAGCTCCGGGATGGCAAGCCTCCAGTTCAGAGGCACAAGAATGCCACCCATCCTTGATAGGGCAAAGAATATTTCAATATATTCCTTACAGTTATGGAGGAGCACCCCAACCCTGTCACCTGTTTTAATGCCTTTATCCAGAAAGAAATGTGACAGCCTGTTTACACGAACGTTAAGCTGGCCATAGGTAAACGGGGTACCCTCAGAGATAACGGCAACCTTATTCGGCTGTATCCTAGCCCATTTTGAAATCCATTCCCCAACATTTATCTTATTATTACGGTTTCTTAGCATGTTATGGCCGCATGTATTTTGTATACAATATATTAAAATAAAACGCAACCCAAAGGTTGAAGCTACCACTGCCAAAATTTGTAGTATGGGCTACTTCAGGGAATTTATTTTCATTATATCTCTGATATCATTCAGGATATACGTTGCTCCGGCCTTCTCGAAGGCTTCCCGTGTTGTCCGGCCGGTGAGGACACCGGCGGTGTATGTGCCTGCTGACCTGCCGGCCATGACGTCAGTAGGATGGTCTCCGGCAGTCAATGTTTTATCCGGAGTGACATTTAGGATTCGGAGGGCTTCAACCACATGGTCCGGGTGGGGCTTAACATGCTCAACGCCTTCACGGGTAACAATACTATCGGTGTAATCGAATATATCGGGGAATACGGTCTTTAATGCGTCGATACAGCTTCTCGTAATAATCCCGGTTTTGATTGACTTATTTTGCAACGACTTCATGACATTCCGTGTATAAGGAAAAACGTCTTTGCCGCGGGCAGCCTCCACCTCAAGCACTCTTAACCTCTCAAACGCCCTGCTTTTGAATTCCAATGCCCCTCTCTGTCCGTCCAGCCTTTTGTCTATTCCGTAAATCATCTCAATGATATATTGACCTTGCGTGTCCTCCAATATTTCCCCATTAATATATTCTCTTGCAATTTTTACAATTTCCGCCCGTAGAGAATCGAAATTCAGGGTCAATGGAGTGAGGGTGCCATCAAAATCAAAAACAACCGCTTTTATTTTTTGCATATACGTTTTATTGGCTGATAGCTAACAAACAACCTAAGGGGTAAGGAAGGGGTCAAGTGAAATTCACTCAAACCCTTGAACCCATTATCAGCCATGAACTATCAGCCAAATCTTTCCTATCTTCCAGGCTTCTGTTCCTACGGCAGGTTAATCCTTCTCGCTGAAACGATATTGGGGAGAGACTGAATTTCCCTTATTACGTTATCTTCAACCTCTTTGTCCAGGTCGAGGAGAGAAATGGCCATTTCACCTATGCCCTCCCTGCCGAAGTGCATTCCACCGATGTTTATGCCCCTTATGAAAAAAACATTCCCGATACTTGCAATGACGCCCGGTTTGTCGTGATTATAGACGAGGAGCATATGACCTTTGAGGTCTGCCTCTAAATAGATGCTGTTTATTTTTATCAACCGCGGCTCTTTCTTGCCGAAGAGGGTTCCGTAAACGGTATTTTCCCCTTTATCACCCTTTACGGTAATCACAAGGAGCGATATAAAATCTTCCTGTTCCTTACCCTTTGTTTCTCTTATCTTAATACCGCGATTCTTTGCGACTGAAGGTGCATTTACATAATTCACGCCTTCAAGCTGCTGGCTAAGGATACTTTTCATTATGCCCTGTGTCAGGATTTTTGTGTCTGCCCCGGATATATCACCCATATACTGGATCTGTATTTCCTGTATCGGGAAATCGGTTATTGCCGATACAAGGGTTCCAAGGTTTTCAGACAATTTGAGATAGGGGGAAATCTGTTTTGCCACTTCAAGTGACACAGATGGTGCGTTGACGCTGTTTTTGATAACCCCGTTCTTGAAGAAATCGACTATCTGGTTTGCTATATCGATGGCGACCTTGTCCTGAGCCTCTTTTGTGGATGCACCAAGATGGGGTGTACATACGGTTTTGTCAGAAAGCACAAGGGGGTTGTCTGCAGGAGGCGGTTCCGGATCAAAGACATCGAGAGCTGCGCACGCTACATGACCACCTTCGAGGGCTTCAAGAAGGTCTTTTTCGTTCACGATGGGGCCCCTGGCTACATTGATTATGATCACGCCCTTTTTCATCTTTGCAATGGCGTCCTTATTGATTAAGTTCCTTGTGTCTTTTACGAGCGGAACATGAATGGCAATGAAATCACTTTCTTTCAGGAGTGTGTCAAAATCGACAAGTTCTATTCCTTTGCTCTCGGCGAATTCTTTGGACACGTAAAGGTCATAGGCAATGACCCTCATGCCGAGGGCTAACGCCTTTTCAGCTACCAGAGCACCAATATTTCCGATACCGATTACACCGAGGGTTTTTTCGTAGAGCTCGATTCCCATGAGCGCTTTCTTTTCCCACTTACCCTGTTTCATGGTTCTGTCTGCAAAGGCAATTTTTCTTGCTGCTGCAAACATGAGGGCAATGGAATGTTCTGCCGCAGCAAGTGCGTTCCCCTGGGGGGTGTTCATTACAACAATACCTTTTTCGGTAGCCGCTGCAACGTCCACATTGTCCACGCCAATACCGGCCCTTCCTATCACTTTGAGTTTATTGCCTTTTTCAATAATCTCCTTTGTGGCTTTTGTGGCGCTTCTCACAATCAATGCGTCGTAGTCTCCTATGATGGCCTGGAGTTCGTCGCCTTTCAGGCCTGTTCGGGTGTCTGCTGAAAGGTTGTTGGACTTCAGTATCTCAATGGCTTTATCGGATAATGCATCTGCAATGAGTACTTTCATCATGCGCTCTCCTTTTATAAGTCCTTTAATACATTGATGGCTGCAGATATACCTGCACCCATCTGGAATTTATAGCCAAGGTCTTTTAATGTAAATTCCAGTGCGGAAATGGCTGTGATGACATCGTACTTGTCTGCGTATCCAAGGGTGGCGATCCTGAAGACCTTGCCTTTCAATTGATCCTGTCCACCTGCACCGGTAACGCCATATTTTTTCCACAAAGTCTTATAAATGGCCTGCCCGTCAACCCCTTCCGGTGCATAAATAGCCGTTACGGCAGGACTTGGAGATTTTGCAAAGGTTTTAAGGCCTAATGCACCTGCACCCTCACGGGTAGCCTGTGCGAGAACTTCAATCCTCTTGTATACGTTTTCGAGGCCTTCTGATTTTATCATCCGCAGAGATTCCCTGAGGCCTATGATGAGAGAGATAGCCGGGGTGAAATTTGTCTGGTTTTTCTGCAGGTTGGTCAATTCTTTTGTCCAGTTAAAATAGAACTTTGGTATCTTCGATGTTTTATTGAATTCCCATGCCTTATCGCTTACTCCTGCAAAGGCAAGACCGGGAGGGAGCATGAGGGCTTTCTGAGAGCCGCTCACCAGAATATCGATACCCCAGGCATCCATAGGTAATTCAAAGACTCCTACGCCGGTAATACCATCAACCACCATGAGTGTGCCGGGATAGTTTTTTACAATTGCTGCAACTTCTTTTACGGGGAATTTAGCGCCGGTTGAAGTCTCTGTGGCCTGCATATACACTGCCTTTGCACCGGGATTATTCGTAAGGGCCTTTTCGATCTCTGCCGGGTCAAGATCGTCTCCCCATGGAATATCGATATTTATAGATTCAACACCATATGCCTTGCATATATTTGCCCATCTCTCACCGAATTTTCCGCTTCTTACACAGATCGCCTTGTCTCCGGGAGAGAGCATATTAGTAACAGCGCCTTCCATGGCGCCGGTGCCGGAGGATGCAAACATTAAGACCTCGTTCTTTGTTCCGAACAGGTATTTGAGGTTGTCCCTTACCTCCTGTACAACTTCTTCGAAGAGGGGGTTTCTGTGATGGATGATCGGCTCAGCCATTTTTAAAAGTACTTCCGGTGGTATTGCGGTGGGACCGGGTGCGAGTAAATACCTTTTTTGCATCGTTGACCTCCTTGGGTTTAATAAGCGGTTCGTTTAGCTGTCAGCATTCAGCAAAAAGCATATTGATAATGTTATTCGTGGTATTTGAATACATAGCTTTGTTTTGTAAAAGCTGGCTGCTTACTGCTAACGGCTTAAAATAAGTGTAATTTTTTACCAAAATCGTGCTAAAAAGACAAGAAAAATGATATAAATTTGTGAACCCTCAGGTTCGATTGGTTCGATTGGTTTTATCTAATTAAACTAATTTAAACAGGTGTCCATAGTGATTACTTAATATTCCATCATGGAAAAGTTTTTATGGGTGCTCGATGCAATGCTCCCTTGTTTTGCCGAGCAATTCGGGAATCCCTCGTCAGTCCTCGTTAGTCCTCATCGAAGGCAGAATATTCAAAACCCCTCATCTTGATGACATATTGTCATGGAAGGACAAATGCTACTGAAAGATACTTTACAAGCTTATATCTCTCTTTTAAGGTGAGTCTGAAATAAAACCTGCTTTCCATCAATGTCCTTATAATCTCTCTGATCAACTTTGAATCCATACCACTTCTCCTTGAACATTATTATCGCCGTTTTGAGGAAAAAGATTAATGTGGGACATTGGGGTTGGAGCAAACTAACCCATTGAAATCGGGAGTTTTATGTTTGGAAAATAGCCGATCTTAGAAACAGTTTATAGTTGAACCCCCAAGAAATACTTTATTTTAAGTTCTCTTTTGGTTGCACCTTATTTGCCTCTATTACAGTCCTTGCAACCTTATAACATTCGTTAATATGGGAACGAATAATAAATCTCATAGCCGTAAAGCTGATACCGGCAGATATTGCCTGTCCCAGAACAGGAACATATTTCATTACTTGTTTTGTGGTTAAGCGGACTCCCATTTTCTTTAAAATCTGAACAATCAGCTCTTTGGTGATATATTTGCCGATCATGTTCGTTCCAAGTCTTTTTGCAACATCATAAATAAAAATGGCCAACTGTGGATTGTATTCGTCGATTTGCTCTTTTGACAGACCGAACTTTTCACTGATTCTGGGGATTATCTGTTTCAGAAGGACAACGTCAGTGGCAATATCTGTGAAGGGAACAGGAACTACTGAAGCGGCCGCTGAAAGAAGAGCTCTCTTATTTGACATGCGGGTGCATTCTTTCTTTATCGTTTCTAATTCTTCTATCCCGGCAGGAAACATTAGTATCTATATTACTTCGAATACAAAGAGATGACAAAACATATTTAAACTATTTTATATATGAATTTTTTAATATTAAATTCCTGGAGTGGCCAGATATAAGGGGGCCGTAAGCCCCCTTTCGGTTATTTTGTTGATGCTCCAGGTGTTACCTTTGGAGCTTTTTTCTTTGTTTTCTTGCTTTTTGTCTTCTTAGTCTTTTTTACCTTCTTCTTAGGAGTTGTCTTTTCAGGTACTGTAACCTTTTCAGGTACTGCAACTTTTTCAGGTACTGCAACCGCTGGTGGTGCTGTCGGTGTTTTCTTTCCCATTGCAAATCCTGCCGAGACAAAGACTACGCTTACAAGTAATGCAACAATAATGACGAGTGTCTTCTTCATTACATTTCACCTCCTCTTTTTCATTAAAGATTTGAAGGGTAAAGGTTTTTAAACGGTTTCTCCATTCCGGCGTTGCCTTGACAATTGGGAAGGCATAACCTTCTCTGTTTACAACTAAAGGGGGATGCCATATTTTTGTTGAAAGTAACCTGGTTCACCGCTTTTCCATCTTTCATTTTCATCTTCGTACCATGTTGCCTGCTCTTCTATTTTTGGATCGAGTATGGCAAGATCAACAACATTGTTTTCAATCATTTTCTCAATCTCATGCGTTTCCAAGGGGAGGCCAAGCTGTTTTACATAGTCTACATACTGCCTTAGGGCGTTAAAGCCTTCAGGCTTGCCTTGCTTAAGCAGGATAAGTGATTTGTAACCAAGAATCCTCATGTAATAAGCGCTATTTTTGTCAATCCTCTCTGCTTCTCTGATGGTGCGTTCGGCATTAGCAAGATCACCCATTTTGTAATAGGTTACTCCAAGTAATGCTAATGAGGCTGAATCCTGCTGAACATTCGATGCCTGTGTAAAATATTCCTTTGCTTTTTCATATTCTTTTTCCTGTAAAAATTGCTTTCCTGTAAGCATTTCATTAGAATAGGCAGCATACTTTGCACTGCAGGATACAAGAATCAAAGTGCTTAAAACTGTTAAACTTATTGCTATACGTTTTACATTTCGAGTCATTTTAATTCCCTCCATTTTTATATACTCTTCAGGGTTACTTTACCCTTAATCTTCTCTAAGTTGTTTATCGAGATGATGCAGGGCTATTTTTAATCAACCATTTTTGATTATTACATTTTTACGCAATATATTCCTTAAAAAAAGGGTTTTGGATCACCCATACCACTTTTCTGCTAACGCACGGTTTAGCCAGAGCCGGATTTATCGGCGATTGGCCGCATTGGCTTCTTAGATGCCTTTCTTCCACCAAACAGAGCCAACTCAAAAACCTTGAAGAAACAATCCACGTCTTGAAAGCCTATGTCGCGAAGCCATTGGCACTGTGTTTCAACGAGGGCAAGAATATTCTCTTTTTTGTCGGGCCGCTGATAGTAGGCTTCTTCGATCTCCTGCCTTGCTTTACTTGGGCTGGCATTGCTGTGGAAATGTAGAAGGTGGTCGACGAAGAAGCTGTCAAAAAGCGTACTCCCCGCAGGGGTTGCTGAACTGACGTGTTCGAGGTTCAAGAAAACACCACCGTTGCTCAGAAGGCCATAAATCTCGGCATAGAGCTCTCTCTTTCGATCATCCGGTTGATGGTGGATGGCAAACCCTGACACGATGACATCAAAAGGCTTTTCGACCTCAAAGCCTTTTGCCCAAGCCGGTGTTGCGAAATCTACTTTGATGATCGTAGCCCGTTGACTGCTGCCGATCTGTTTCCGTAACGCTTCCAGCATAGGCTCCGAGAAGTCAGCAAAGATCATACGCACTGTGGGGTGCGCTTCGAGCAGCATACGACCGAGAGCCCCATCTCCACACCCCAGGTCCAAAATCTTGGATGGCAGAGGGCGCCACATACTTACAATCTTGCTGAGCACTTCCAACTGGAAGTTTGCTGCTGGGATAGCCCCTCGAACTCCCCCTAAAAAGGTCTGTGCAAGCTCCTTGGTTTGCCATTTGCTGTGCTGCTCATTCATTCCTATTCCTCGTCCAACGTTACGCATCAGCGGCGCGACATATTCGCGTCCACCGAATGCGTTTGTTATGCATTCTTATTCTCAAATCGCTCATAGTATCCAAGCAATCTGCCATCACAGTCGCGCACACCGACAACAATCACCTTTTCCTGATCCTTGTTGATCTTCAGGAAAATCTCATCTTCGCCCTCCTGGAGTCGTTTGTGAATCTGCCGAATTTGATTTACTGATGCCGGATTGTGGCAATCGAATATCGATTTCCCTATCAACTCTGAATAACCACGCTTTTCATAGTAGCGGACCTTGGCTGCTCGATTCAGATACCGGACGATGTGGTCGTTATCGACGAATACGATAGGATGTTTGATGCTGTCAAGAATCGCTTGGTAGATTTCTATATTCATAAGTATCCTTTGCAACATTGATATACCAACTTGTCTTTTGTTCAGTATCATACACTAACAAAAGAAATATAAGAAACAAATTGCATGATATTTCAAGGTTATTTTCCACGCGCTGATTTGATAACATGGTTTTTAGAGAAAGACCCATTTCCCGGAGGAAAAATAATATTGCCTTTAAAATTCAGGCATGAATCTGCTATACTTGGAGGAGAAATGGGTACAGTTCTTGATGAAAACATTATTGAGAAAGGAGGAAAATCAGATGCAAATAAACTGGAGAGAACATGTAGTAAGTACTCCTGATGTACTTCGAGGCAAACCAAGGATCAAGGGTACAAGAATCCCTGTAAGCCTTGTACTTGGCTATTTGGCTTCCGGTGAGACTGCTGAAAGCGTTGTAGGCCAGTTTTCAGACCTTAACGAGATACAGATTGCAGCCTGCCTTGATTACGCCCGTGACCTCTCTGAATATGAGGTGGCGGTGTAATGGGGCTTAAATTTTTTGTGGATCACTGCATAATTGCACTTCAGGTACGGAATCATCCTGAAACCATCCCTTACCTGCTTGAGAGGTTGAAAAACTATTTTTCAGTCTTTTCTGACATGAGTCATTATAAGGGTAGGCTGCTCTTGGTAGAAGCTCACAGAATTAGAGTCAGGGGGTAAGTAAAGAACAACATCGAGGTAGATTCACAAGATAATACATAGTACATAGTACATCGAGAAAGGCTCTTAACGAAGTACGAACGACGAAGTACGAACCACTGAATTAAAAAGAGGGGGAGAAAGAATGGCTGAACAGGAAAAGAATGGTAGTCCGGAGTTTATGTACCTGCCTCTGGAAGACATTATAGTGGAAGAACAGATTCGCTCTGGGATCGATACAGAGAGTGAGTCTTTTAAGGCCCTTATGGAATCTATTAAAGAACGGGGCGTCTTAGAGCCTGTCCTTGTAACACCGAAAGACGGTAAATACCTGCTCCTCTGCGGGGAGAGACGTTATCGGGCTGCCCAGAAGCTTGGACTCCCAACAATACCGGTCAGGGTAGTCAATACGATCACTCAGAAGGATGAAATACTTGCCTTCCAGTTGACGGAAAACCTTCAGAGAGAGGATTTGAATCCCATGGATCAGGCCAAAGGGATATTGGCATATATTCAGGCAAAACTCCCTGATAAGGGGTATGATGTGGCCGGGGTTGTGAATGAGCTGATGAATGTCATGAGGAGACCTGACTCGGTATCGGAGGAAATTGCAGCAACGGTTGCTGCAATTCTTAAAATCTCCGGAAAGTCAATAAAGACGCTGTTTAACGGGCTTTCGCTTTTAAAGCTTCCCGATGAGATTCAGACCGAAATCCGATCAGGAAACCTCCCCGTTTCTCAGGGATATCTCTTTGCTGCCAATCTCGAATGCCCTGATCGTGACAAGATATTTGAGGCCATTATGAAGACGCCGGCGACTAACCCCGTCCTGAATAATTTGCTTACAGCATACAAGAAGGTCAAACCGGAACCTGGTGTCACAAGGCTCCCATCCATAACGAAGCATGTTGCCGTCTTACGATCAGTAGAGTCATTTATTGAGATGGGCGCCAAAAAATACACAAAACCTGACCTTGTGACGCTTCTTGATGAGCTGCGAGTTTTCTGTGCTTTAGTGGAGCTGCGGATACCGATTGCCCCGGAACCTGCGCCGGAGAAGAAAAAGCCACCACAGGTATAAAAAAGGCAGTGAATAGTAGATAGTGAATAGTGAATAGTAAAAAAGGCAGAAAATATGAAATGCTGTGAATGGTAAATAGTTTTTTGACTAACCACTATTCACTGCAGTTAAGATACGAGTAACGGGGTTTTAAAATATGGCAAAAGAGTCCTGTCCCCGAACGGGAGAATGACAATGAGCTTGATAAAATGTCTTTAACTATTCACTATTCACTAACGACTATTCGCTGAAGTATTCCGAAATCCGCAATCCGAAATCAACAATCCGTACGGTTTAATCCTGCCGAAGGCGGGACAATGGGACGGGGGGGGAATAAATAATTCTGTAATAATATTTTCACTTGCAAATTAATTAAAATTGCATGAGAATCAAGAAAATGATGTTGTGGATCAATAATAAATGTGTCATTGCAAGACCCCTTCTGCTTTTCCAGGAGGAACGTCAAACAGTTTCCTGCTTTTCAGGATGTTCCCTTATTCCCCTTAAAGCAGAAAGAATCAAGTGAAGGAAATGATATGAGCAATGTATCCCAGTTCGGAAGGCCAGTATCAAAGGATAAGGCAGTGATCAGTGGCGAAGACCTGTTAATGAAGTGCTATAGTGATAGGAGATTAAACAATGTGATGCAAGAGATGGTTATGACTGTAGACAAGCTATTACGGGAAAATGGGTATGAGTTTAATAGTGCTGCTGATAGAGATTATACTTCTGATGAGGTACATAAATTTCTGTTGGGTTTTATAAGACCATATATACGTATCAAGGATGAGCCTCGATGAAACCTTGTGGCTATGTTAATAAAATACACCGTCAGACAGAACTGACGACATAGCAGGACAACAAACAGGAAGGGGAGGAAAGCAATGGGAGACAAGGGCAAGAAGGACAAAGAAAAGGGCCAGAAGCAAAACACCGACCTATGTCTGTGTAATGCCCTCCGTCAGCAAAATAATCCCGGCACTTTACAAGGTTCGCCGACCAGTTGCTTCCTGAAAGACGCAACGTGTTACCCTTTTCTATTAACTAATAATACAACTGGTAATTGTGGACAGAATACCATAAAAAACGATGGTCATTTAAACCTAATATTGCCAGACAATCACTGATTACTCAGATAATTTTCTCAATATATTTAATAAGTTTTGCTATTGTTTTTTTGATAGGCGAGAGTATAATATTAAAGAAACGGAAAAATACTATGTCCGTATATTAATTGTTAGCCACAGAAAATGGAAGCGATAAGTAAGGATCTTATTTCACTACTTCAGTTCCTCCTTCCGGGATTTATTTCCGCATGGGTGTTCTACGCCTTTACATCTTATCCCAAGCCTTCACAATTTGAACGAGTCGTCCAAGCCCTAATATTCACCGTCATTATTCAAGCCATAATCTTTCTTGTGAAAGCTTCTCTCGTATGGGTTGGTCGTTTCTATGCTCTCGGCGCTTGGAATGAAGCTTCACGCCTTATATGGTCAGTTGGCTGTGCAATCGCATTTGGTCTCGTTTTCTCCTATTTTGCCAACAACGACAAATTTCACGCGCTTGTTCGTAAATTGGGGATCACCAAAGAAACATCTTATGCCTCGGAATGGTTCGGCGCCTTCTTGAAGAACGTGACTTATGTCGTCCTCCACTTTGAAGACGAAAGGCGACTTTATGGCTGGCCTATTGAGTGGCCAAGCGAACCGGGGAATGGACATTTCCTGATTACAGAAGCGTCATGGCTGGATGAAGAGGGTAAGGAAATCCCAATCACCGGTGTGGAGAATGTGCTTGTAGATGCTAAGCAAGTGAAATGGGTCGAATTCATGAAAAAAACTTGGGAGGAAAAGCATGAGCAAGAAAAGTTCTAACCCGCCACCGCCAACCCCACCGCCAACCAGGATAAACGGAGGGCGGAATTACAATCCACCGCCACCCAGCGTTAAGCCTCCACCTCCTCCACCGCCACCGCCACCGTCAAAGAAAAGTGGCTAACGAGTAGGTGCACCTGACGCGGAAGATATCAGGCTGAATTCGTTAAGGTTTTGTGGTATCCCACGCTCCGTCCGCCGCGCAGGTGACCGTGGTGTTCGGTGTATAAAGGTATAGGAGCATATGGACACCCAAGACGTAATTCATTGGTTACAAGAAGGCGAAGAATGGGCCGCGGCCGATCTTCTCGCCCAATGTGACTTCAACTACTACTACATTGATTCTGGATTCGCCATTAGCGGCGGTCCCGATATTGATATTGTTGGCCTCGACATTCAGGCTCCAAGACGTATCCTCGATAGGCTTTCTGAAGAACTACATGAACACTCTGATCTTGTGGAAAAGGCCGTTAGGACAGTCGCCGAGGCGCAGCATTGCTACATCCGAGACATAATTTGGGTAGCGAAGGTTGGCACCATTCCTTCTCCATCAGATTCTGAAATCGAGTATACCCTCCAAAACCTTGATTCTGAACACATACGTTCTGCCTGGAACAAAGCCCTTTCCCGTAGAGCCACTGACCCTGACGGTGCCATCACGTCAGCAAAAACCTTGGTGGAGGCCGTCTGCAAGCACATTCTGAATGCTCTGTCGGTGCAATACCCTCCTAACCAGGATATCATTTCGCTTTACCACTTGGTTGCTGAACGCTTGAATATCTCGCCAAGCCAGCACATCGATAAGAACCTTAAGCGAATACTGGGCAGCTGTCAGGCTGTTGTTACCGGCATTGCATTTCTGCGGAATCATTTGGGTGACGCACATTCAAAGGAACCTGGTGGGGCTGTACCGACCAGGGCCGAGGCTGAACTGGCCGTCAACCTGGCGGGGGCCATGGCAACTTTTCTGGTTAAAACATGGGAAGACCACAAAGGCACCGAACGAGGCGTTGGAGCCGATCGCTAACGCTCCGGCTCAACTTTTTGTTATAGGTTACAAAAGAACGACATAAAGACATGGACAATACAGTAAATAGCCAGACCCAAAAAACCACCCAAAAGAATCTCCCCTATATCACTTTTGGTAAGGTTGAAATATCCGCCGTTGTTCTCATCATTCTCGCTGCTATCCTGGCTTACTATTTCGGTAGACGCAAATACAGGGGAGAACGGCATGAAGATGTCTACAATGCTTTTCACGATACTTTTATCCCTGCAATTAAGATTTTGACTAAAGAAACTGGTACTTTCAAACAGGAAGACTTCATAAATTTCAAAAACACGTTCGATAGCCAAAATACTATTATGCTCAAGATGCAAGATAGGTTGAAAGGCAATAGACTTCGAAGATTCAACGAAAAATGGCAGGAATACAAAGATTGTCAAAAATATTGTGAAACCTATGAGTTTACAGTTATGGCTATAGGCATTGAATCTAATCGTCAGAGGCTTCTTGAACTTATTTATGAGATTCTTAAGATTTCTAAACATTAATAAATCCTATAACAAGTCATTTGAGCCAATCGCTAACGCTCTGGCTCAATTCTTTGTTAGAATCAGAAAAGGAGGATAAAATTGTGAATCTTTCGGAGCTTAATGATCTTTGGAACACTCAACGTCAACAATATAAAATATGGTTTGACAATCTCAACAAACAAGCTGCTACTCTTCGAAATGAGGTTTGGGAAATTCTTCAACCGACATTAAAAGAATGGACAAGTCCAGAAAATGGTCCTAAGCGTTCATATGTCGAGCTACATGACATAAGCGAGAAACCACAGCCAGTATCTGGTCTGGGACTTACATCAAAATCGCTCACAGATATGGGAGAATTGATATTTGGCATTGCAATTACATTTGAACCAGCACCCAATGCATTTCCTAAAACTACTCATTATATGCCTGTCGCAGTTAGGTTTATAAATAAAGCTCCCCAGTTTTCTTTTTTTGATAAAACGTCAGGAAGGCCAGATTCCAAATGGGAACAAGATATTAAAATATTTGCAAATACATTAGTTGATGAAATGATAAAACATTTGTCGTTTAACCCTCTTGACGGACCGCGTACAAGTTCAAGGATCGGTTTTCTTTAAGTAACCTAACCATCGGCTGGAGCCGATCGCTAACGCTCCGGCTCAACTTGTCGTTATGTAAAAGAATATTAAGAATGAAGATTGGCGATATAATATCGTTACCATAGCATCCCCCATATTCTTTTACATTGCTTTTATGTTTGCTTTCCCGGCATTTATTGGGCTAAAAAAAATATGGTCGACCCCTAATCCGTTATGGGGTCGGCTGATTGTGATTCTGCAGGCGTTAATGTGGTTCACTGCCAGTTTTTTGTTCTTGACTGGAGTTATTTTCGAGTTTGGCCTCGAAGGCTTTATTGGCATGGCAATTGGTGGAATTATTCTTTATTTTTGGATAAAAAGGAAGTGAGGCTTTTTATTACAGAAACAACTCTTTCCACATAACGAGACCATGCAGCCAACTCGCTACATTCGTGGCCGATAGGAAGATCAACAGACAATGGGTAATTCATAAAGATTGCAAGAGTAAGTTCTTATATGGTTTTATAAAACTACATTATATCTAATACCAATTCGCCGTCATTCAGTAAAGTAAAACGGGAGTGCCTTCCCTGAGCATGACTCACGGAACGACCGGGGTCGGGAGAGTGCGGAAGTGCGAGGGTATGTGTGCTCCCGCTATCAGGCAATTCGGTTAGCAATTGATGGCAAGTTGGTATGACACCAATCTTAGAGCAAGCCAAAATATGATGTTATTTTGAATACTTTTGTTGTAAACTTTATAAATGGAATTTGAATGGGATGAAGTCAAAGCAGGAGAAAACCTTAAGAAACATAAAGTGGGCTTTGACGAAGGCAAAACGATCTTCAATGACCCTTTTCTGCTTACCTTTCCAGACATTGACAGTTCTGAGACGGAGGAGCGTTATGTCAACATCGGTCTGTCCTTTAGTGATCGGGTTTTGGTTTTGATTCATACGGAAAGACATGGTAAAATACGTATAATTAGTTGCCGTAAAGCAAAGGCACGCGAAAGGAGACATTATGAAGAAGGCTGAGACCGGAGAGCCAACAACGATAGAAGACATGAGACCGGAATACGATTTTTCCACCATGAAAGGAGCAGAACGGGGCAAGTACTATGAGGCATATCGCGAGGGACATACTGTCGTAATTCACAAAGAAGATGGTACCGATTCGGTTCAGCACTTCAAGCTCAAAGACGGAGCGATTATGCTGGAACCGGATGTAAGAAAGTACTTCCCCACTTCGGATGCGGTCAATAAGGCTCTAAGGTTATTGATCGAAATCATTCCGGCAAAGAGGCGTGCGGCCGGTCATCAAAAATGACATTATTGTATAATAGGATGCAGCCAATCATTAATAATAAATAATTGGGGTCGGACCGCTATCAGGCAATTTGGTTAGCAATTGATGGCGAGATTATTGAGCTCTGGCTATAGTGCGATTTTGAAGAGTTCGAGCAGGCCAAAGGGCATGATACCCATATAGAGGATAACGAACATGAGGAGATAGCAGAGCATCTTTTCAGACAGGGAAAGGTTAATCGGCACTGTTGTTGCGGCCTCTTTTGAGTAACCCATGCGGACAAGGTTGAGGTAATAGAATATTGATATGACAGTATTTACCGCACCTATAATGACGATAGTAAGGTGGCCAGACCTGAAGGCGCTGGTCAAAAGAAAAAACTTACCGGTAAAACCACCTGTGGGCGGGATACCTGCAAGGGAAAATGCAGCAACAGCCAATAGAAGCGCAAGAAGAGGCGACCTCCTTGAAAGCCCTGCAAGGTCGTTAACGGTAACATTCTCGCCTTTTTGCGAGAGCAGTATAAGCACATAAAAGCATGCAAGATTCATGAACACGTATATCGTGATGTAGAACATTGCAGATGCACTTCCTTCCTTGCTCAGCGACAATATACCCAGCATGAGGTAACCTGCATGGGCGATCCCCGAATAGGCAAGAAGCCTCTTTATATCCTTCTGAACAAGACCGACAAGATTTCCTAAGGTCATGGAGAAGGCGGCGAGGACCATCAATATATTGACGAATTGAACCGGCCCCGGCGATGCAAGCATTGTAATCCTTATCAACAGGGCTGTGGCTGCAACCTTCGGGATAGTGGCAATGAACGTTGTCGTGCTGTTCGATGCGCCCTCATATATATCAGGAGCCCAAAAGTGAAACGGAAAAAGGGAGAGTTTAAAAAAGAATCCTGTGAGGGTCAGAATCAGCGCCAAAATCCCTATCGGTTTGGTCATAAACTGCGGAAAGACGGCAACAATATCAGAAAGGAATGTTGAATGGGTCATCCCGTAGATGTAACTCATCCCGAAGATCATAATGCCGGTAGAAATGGCGCCAAAAAAGAGGTACTTCATGGATGCCTCTATCTGAATCCTCGTCTGTCCCTTCCTCAATGGCACGATTACATATAAGCTGTAAGAGGAGATTTCAAGAGATATGACAATAGAAATAAGCTCCACGGAGCTTGTAAGCATCATAAGCCCAAGTGTCGAAAAACCGAAGAACATATAGTACTCCGGCAAGTACGCTTCTTCTATCTCCGTATTCTTGCCGAGCATCAACACCACCAGACAGAGTCCCAAGCCTATGATAATCTTGAATATCTGCGAAAAAAGGTCAATCCTGTATGCGCCCGAAAAAAGTTCCCCGTTGTTTGTAATGCTTAGAACCGTCACAATAAGTACGAGAAAAGGCAATAGCTTTGCAAACGGAACAATGCCGCTTTTCTTTTTACTTACGGAAAAGAAAAGGCAGATAACAGAAAAGAAAAAGATGCTCAATTCAGGCAGTAACAACATCATCCTTGCTCCTTAATGCAAAATTGCTTGAAGCTGGTTAAAAAGGTGCGTCAACGTCTTTTCCATAACGTACACGTAAGGCCGCGGGAAAAGACCAACCCATAAAACAAAGAGCATAAGGGGAAGCAGGTATACAACCTCTCTCGCATTCATGTCTTTGATAAAACCCTGATCTTCCCTGCCCCATATAATCTGTTTCAGTAATCTCAGCATGTAAGCTGCTGCAAGCACCGCCCCCACAACGGCAAGAAACCCTGCCAGCTTCGATTGCACAAATGTTCCGATAAGGACATAGATTTCCCCGACAAAATTATTCGTGCCGGGAAAGGCAAACGCGGATATGGAAAAGAATCCGAAAAACCCTACATAAATCGGCATTATTTTGCCAAGCCCTGCATTATCCATAATTTCACGGCTGTGTGTCCTCTCGTAGATTATGCCGACACAGAGAAAGAGCGCCCCCGTTGTGATGCCATGGTTGAGCATCTGGAGGAGTGCGCCTTCAAAACCAAATAACGTAAAAGAGAATATACCAAGGGTCACAAAACCCATGTGGGCAACGCTCGAATAGGCAATAAGCTTCTTCATATCGGTCTGACTCAGGCATACAAAGCCGCCATAAATGATCCCGATTATGGAAAGCGCTACCATATACGGTGCAAAATAGAGACTCGCCTTGGGTACAATGGGAAGACAAAACCTCATAAAACCGTATGCACCCATCTTTAAGAGCACGCTTGCAAGGAAAACGCTTCCTGCTGTCGGAGCCTCAGTGTGTGCAGCCGGCAACCATGTGTGAAAGGGAAACATGGGTACCTTAATGGCAAAGGCAATGGCAAAGGCAAGGAACACCCAGACCTGGAAGGAAAAGCTGTAATCCCTGAACATTGCCTCAGGTATATTAAAGGTTCCGTTTGCAAGATAAATCGCAATAATGGCAACCAGAAGGAAAACGCTCCCGAAAAGTGTGTATATGAAGAACTTAATAGAGGCATAATCCTTTTTCGGCCCTCCCCAGACCGCAATAAGCAGGTACATGGGGATAAGCATGGCCTCCCAGAAGATATAGAAGAGGATAAAATCGAGGGAGCAGAATACCCCGATCATTGCCGTCTCCATAACGAGTATACAGAACATGAACTCTTTTACCCGGTCTTTGATAGCTGTCCAGGAACAGAGCACACAAATGGGCGTGAAGAGAGTGGTTAAAAGTATCAGAAAGATGGTGATGCCATCTACTCCGAGGATATAATTAATATTATAGATGGGTATCCAGGATATGAATTCTCCGAACTGAAAGAGGTGTGTTTCAGGGTTGAAGTTGGCGTAAAGGAAAATCGACACGAGAAAAGTAACGATGCCTGAAGCAAACGCAGTAATTTTAATTACTTTTTCATTATTCATGAGGAGGACCAGGATCGCACCGATTAAGGGGAGAAAGATGGTCGCTGAAAGAATAGGAAAATTAAGTTGATTCATCAAAAGATATTGTTCCATAACCATACTAAACCTTTCACATACCTCGTATTAGTAGCCACACAATCAGGACGATGAACAATACGGCAAATCCCATGTACGCCTGTATCTTCCCTGTCTGCAATTTTTTTACGACCCCGCCGAACCCCCTGACGCCAAGGGCGCTTCCGTCAACCACGCCGTCGATTACCTTTCTGTCAAAACCGTAGGATATGTCCGCATTTTTGAAAAGCGCCCGCAGTCCGCATGTCCTGTATAGCTCACCCCAGAATGTATCCACCGGACTTATCGCCTTATTGTCGACCCACATGAAAATTGTCCCGCCTTTACGGTAAAACCAGTCTACATCAAGGTTCATCTTATCCTCAGGCGCCAGCTTCTTTACAAGTAGAAAGAAGACAAGGCCGGTAAAGGAGAGTATCTGGAGCATCTCGGAAAGATGGGGCATAGTATAGGGATGATACTCAACACTGAACGGCAGCAGGTCGTAAAGCGCCTTGGGATATACGCCTATAATAAAGCATAGGGCGGACGTGAGGCCCATAGCCCAGAGCATGTTTTTCGGAGGTTCGGCTGCTTTTATCGGCGCTTCTTCTTTGCCGAAGAATGCAAAATATGTGACCTTCAGACCCACAGACAGGAATGTACCTATGCCGGCAAGGTTCATAAGCAGCACCAAGATAATCCTGCCCTGTTCATGCGCCGAGGCAACGATCATCGATTTGCTCACAAAACCGGAAAACAGCGGGAAGCCGGAGATGGAAATAGCGCCCACAATGTAGAAGATCATCGTGAGCGGCATATATTTATAAAGACCGCCAAGTTTCGACAGTTTAGCTGTGCCCGTCATATAGAGCACGGCGCCTGCGCCCATAAACAGGAGAGCCTTGTACAGGATATGCGCAAAGGCGTGCGCGCATGCCCCGTTTAGGGCAAGTTCCGTGCCTATGCCTACCCCTGCTACCATGTAGCCCACCTGACTGACGATATGGTACGCGAGCACCCTTCTCATATCGTTCTCAATGACAGCGTAAAAGACGCCATAGACTGTCATGGCAGTGCCGAGTATCGCAAGGACCTCGAAACCGGGGAAACCCCTCGCGAGCACATATACCGCAGTCTTTGTGGTAAAGGCGCACATGAACACCGCGCCTTCAACGGTTGCCTCAGGATATGCGTCGGGCAGCCAGGCATGCAGCGGTATTACTGCAGCATTGAGCGAAAAGCCCGCCAGTATCAGGTATTCTTCAAGACCGGCACCGCCCTGCGATACCCTGTCAAACAAGAGATTGCCTGTCTTGAAATAGTAGAGCATCATGCCAGTGAAAAACAAAAGGCCGCCGAACACGTGGACGAGCAGGTAGCGGTAGCCTGCATCTGTGGATTTTTGCTTTTTGCGGTACCAGATAAGGAATACGGAGGAAAAGGCCATTATCTCCCAGAAGATGAATAAGGTCAGGTAATCCCCTGCGAAGATCGCACCGAGGGAGCTGCCCACATAAAAACTGCCTGCAATGTGGTGACCATCTTCTTTGACATGGAGTGCATAAAGGGCGCCCAGAAATGCCATAATCACAAAAACCCAGGCAAAGACAAGGGACAGCTTATCCACCCTGCCGAAGATCAGCGTTGTGTTTAAAAACCGGAAGCTGCCATAAACACCCTCCTGCATCAGGGCAACGTCAATGATCGAGAGGACAGGGATGAGCAGGATAAAGAAGCGCTTTGCCTTTTCGTGCTTGATAAAAGGCAGGAGCAGGCTCCCTATAAAATAAAAGACAGCAGGATGCAGCCACCTATCCATAGAAATCCTCGTCTTTTGAGAGGAATGCATGGGCTATGCCCTTTGCAACCTTGATGAGCAAAAAGCAACCGATGATGCCGAATATCGTCCAGAACGCCGGTATATTATCCACAAAATAATGGCCGTGTTTCCCAAGATGGATAAGGACGTCGAATACCACAAGGACAATGAGGTAGACAATCAACGCTTTCTTAAGCGTGCCTATGTTTTTTCGCAAAAGCTCAATATATTTCAATACATTCATACTAAACACTCCATAACGATGTGGTTATGAATTAAACTCAAAACTTGAATCTCAAAACTCGAAACTGTTTTCATGGCAGCATCCTCCCCACAAGACCGACAAAAAAGTCGGGGAATAACCCCAGCGCAACAGATATGCTTGCAGCAATAACTATAGGGACAACCATCGTAGCCGGCGCTTCCTTGATATCGCTTCTGCTCCACCCGGATTTTCTCCCCTGAAAAAATGCCTTGATGGTAATGGGTGCAAAATATCCGGCATTCAGTATTGTACTCACCATAAGAATAATCACGATAGGGATGTTATGAATCTCCATTGCGCCATTGAGGAGATACCACTTCGATACAAACCCGGCCACAGGGGGAACCCCGATCATGCTCAGGGATGCTATGGCAAATGCGCCCATGGTAAAGGGCATGGCATATCCTATGCCTTCCATGTCGCTTATCTTCTTTTTGTGGGTAGCCACATATATGGCGCCGGCGCAGAAAAAGAGTGTTATTTTGCTGAAACCGTGATTGGCGATGTGAATAATGCCACCCGTGATGCCTGATACATCGAGGAGGGCAACGCCGAGTATAACATACGAAAGCTGGCTTACCGTTGAATATGCAAGTCGCGCTTTCAGATCGTCCTTTGTAAGGGCAATTACAGAGGCAGTAAGGATGGTAAAGGAGACAAGATAAGCGGTATACAAACCAAGGTTCGAATCCTGGAGTAACTCCACACCAAAAACGGAAAGCATAACCCTGCATATACAGAATACGCCTGCCTTTACGACGGCAACGGCATGGAGCAAGGCGCTGACGGGTGTCGGGGCCACCATGGCCGAAGGGAGCCAGTTATGGAGCGGCATTATTGCCGCCTTGGCAAAACCAAAGATAAAGAGCCCGTATGTAACTGCAACCCAGATGCGATCCGTTTCTTTTCTGAAAATACCCGAAACGATGTCATCTGAAAAGTCGAGTGTTCCCGTAAGAACATACGTGAGGATTACAGCAGGCAAAAGCAATCCCTTCGATGTGCCCATCAGGTAGATGATGTATTTCTTGGCGCCTGCATAGCCTTCCTCGTCCTGATGGTGTGCAACCAGAGGATAGGTGAATATTGTAATGATTTCGTAGAACATATAGAGCGAAAACAGGCTTCCGGAAAACGAAACCCCCTGTGCGCCAAGTATTGCAATGGCAAAACAGGTATAATACCTTGTTTGCGCATGCTCATCCAGAGCCCGCATATAGCCGATATTGTAAAAAGTGGCGAATATCCATAAGAATGAGGATATGATGCCAAAAACAAGGGAGAGTCCATCCACCCTGAAGTTCAGGGAAATCCCCGGTGCAATAGTTGATAATGTATAAACAATCTTCTGGCCGCACCATATATCAGGCACCATGCTTGCCACCGAGATAAATGTGAGAACCGAACCGGCGACAGACCAGAACTCCCTCACATTCGGCCTTTTTCTTGAAAGGAAGATAAGGATAGTGGTAATCAGAACAATAAGAATAGGAATAAGGGGTCGCGCGCTTTCAATGATCATAAACTAATCCTTCATCTCTTTTAATTCCTGGCCTTCAATGTGCCTGAATTTTTTGAAGATTAAAATGATAATGGCCAATGCAATGGCTGCCTCGGCAGCGGCAATCCCCATGATAAAAAGCGTAAAGGACAAACCGTACGCATTGTCAGGAGATGTAAATCTGTTAAAGGCCACAAAATTGAGGCCGGCGCCGTTCATTATGAGCTCCATGGATATGAGCATGCCGATAAGGGTTCTTCTGTAAAGAAGACCCAGGATACCGCAGCACAGCAAAAAAAGGCCAAGGAACAGATAAATATAGAGATTGTTGTACATAAGGGTCCCCGTCATTTCCCCCCCTTCGAAAAAAGCGCAAGCATTATTGCCCCGACAATGCTCACAACGATGAGCAGAGAAATCAGTTCGAAGGGGAGAGTAAGCTTGTCAAAGAGCGCCCTGCCTATGTCTTCTGTTGAAATAGTGAATGTCTTTGCCTTTGTATCCATCCACGGTGCATGCATAATAACCTTAAACAGGATGGCAAAAGAAAACAGGGAAACCACAAAAGAAGCAACAAATTTTGCGATTGTGGTCCATTCCTTGGGCCTCTTGTAAAGGGGACCGGCAAGCATGATTGCAAAGGCGATAAGGATCGATATGGCTCCCACATATATCAGAATCTGCATCATTGCCAGAAACGGGGCATTAAGATAAACATACAGGCCTGCAATCCCGAACATGGTTGCAACAAGACCAACCATAGCGTATATGATCGAGCCAGAAAGTACGGTTACCAGCGCACTCATCATCGTCACAAACATAACCAGAAGGAATATAGACTCAGCAAAGTTCATCATGACCTCATAAAATCCTTACCATGGGTTTTCAAAATCCTTTGATCCATATACATAATCTCTCGCACACCAGTACGTTGTCCCGGCGGCATCCTGACGTTTAAGTGAAAAAAAATCTCCATGAAATAAACGGTAGAAAAATGCAATAGGTGTTAAAAACACAAAATAAATCACTGAGAGCACTACCCGTGTGCTTATACCGCCCAGAACTCCGGAAAACTTCAGCCATATATTGGCAATACGGATCGAAAGCGCCCTCAAAAAAATTCCAATGAAAAGAAGGCATAAAGCTAAGTAAAGCAATATGTTGAGTTTGAAAAACAGACCGAGGGCGATGGAGACAAAAGCCAGTACGGCAATTGTTTCCAATGCATTCTGTTCGGGACTCTTTTCTTTACGCATGACCGATCAAAACCTCCGTATCTCCGCAGTTACCATTCCTAAAATTCTAAAACAGCGTGTAAATAAATGGCGCTATTGCCGAACCGCTGAAAATAATAAGCAGGCTGAACAAAAGCAATAGAATGATAATCGGTAATAACCACCATTTCTTTCTTTCCTTTAAAAAGTTCCAGAGATCTTTTAAAAAAGACATCTATACCCCCGCACAGTGCATCATTTGCTGCCTTTGCCGCAATAGAAATATGCCGGTATACCAAGTCTCTAATCGATTCCATGTAAATCCTTCGCCTCGAGCTTCTCCGGCCATTCCGGCTGTTTCTCTTTGTCAAAGAGATGGTTGCCCATAACAAGAAAATCCATTTCGGTGCGCATAAAACACCTGTATGCGTCTTCCGGGGTGCACACGATAGGCTCTCCTCTGACATTAAAACTTGTATTCACAATGACTCCATAGCCGGTTTTCTCTTTAAATCTTTTAATCAACTGCCGGTAAAGAGGGTTCGTATCCCCGTGAACCGTCTGGAGCCTTGCGGAATAGTCAATATGGGTGACTGCGGGGAGATCTGAGCGGAGATAGTACAGTTTGTCTCTCCACGGCAATGAATGGTAGCCATCAGGTAGCGCCCTTCTTCTGTCTTTTTTGATGTCAGCAATGAGAAGCATGTATGGTGAGGGTTTGGTGAAATCAAAGTAGTCGCCTAAATCTTCAATCAGTACAGAGGGGGCAAACGGTCGGAAGCCTTCCCTGAATTTTATTTTCAAATTCAGTTTTTTCTGGACGTCAGGTTTTCGAGCATCCGCAATAATGCTCCTGTTTCCCAGCGCCCTTGGTCCCCACTCCATTTTTCCCTGAAACCATCCGATGACCTTCCCTTCCTCCAAGAGTTCTGCCACTCTCAGACACAATGCATCAACATCATCGAGGTACTCTGAAAACCCCTTGTATTTTTTTCTGATGGCCTGTATATCGTGGTCGGTAAATTGCGGCCCTAAAAATGAGCCCTTCATCTTATCGTCTTTATCGTTTGCATTGCGGGGCTTATCAAAATAGATATGGTATGCACAATAAGCCGCACCGAGGGCTCCGCCTGCGTCACCTGCAGCGGGCTGAATCCATATTTCATCAAACAAACCTGTGTTTAACAATTTCCCGTTGGCAACGCAGTTTAACGCCACGCCGCCGGCAAGGCAGAGATGTCTGGACCCTGTAAGCCTTTTCGCCTCGGCGGCCATCTTTATCACTGTTTCTTCAGTCACCCTCTGGATGGCAAGCGCCAGGTCGCAGTGTTCCGCCAGAAGCTCACCTTCCGGTTTGCGGGGAGAAATCCCGAATAGCTCTGTCCATTTCTCGTCATTAGCCATCCGCAGACCTGTTGCATAATCGAAATAGTCCTGGTTAAGCCATATCGATCCATCATCTCTTATGTCTACAAGGCGGCCTTTGATGATTTCCATATAACGCTCAACACGTTCAGAAAATGGGTCGCCGTAAGGTGCAAGCCCCATGAGTTTATATTCACCGGAATTAACCTTAAAGCCCAGGTAATAGGTAAACGCAGAGTATAAAAGGCCCACAGAGTGAGGGAATTTCAGTTCTTTCAGAATTTTAATACTGTTGCCTTTTCCATGGCATATAGAGGCCGTTGCCCATTCTCCCACACCGTCGATAGTTAAAATTGCTGATTCCTCAAATGGTGAAGGGAAAAATGCACTTCCGGCATGAGACAGGTGATGTTCCGGAAACAATAACCTGAACTTATTTTTATCAAACCCTTCTATCGCTGAAAGTTCATCGTTAATAAGATTTTTGAGCATCACCTTTTCTTTGATCCATACCGGGATTGCCGACATAAAAGATGTTATTCCTTTTGGCGCGAAGGCATAGTATGTTTCCAGCAACCGCTCAAATTTAAGAAGCGGCTTATCATAAAAGACTACCGCATCGAGTTCATCCACGGCAATCCCCTCTTGGGTAAGGCAGTACCGCACTGCATGCGAAGGAAAAGACGGATCGTGTTTCTTTCTTGTAAAACGCTCTTCCTGTGCTGCAGCAAGGATCTCATCATCCTTTAAGACTGCCGCAGCCGAATCATGATAATAAGCTGAAATTCCCAATATATACATTCCTTACCAAATAGTATTTATTTTCTCTTTTCAAATTCCTTAACAAGGTCGTAATAAAAATCTTCCCTCCTGTATCCTACAGGATTATAGTCCGCCGAAAAGGCAAGGGCGTCCACAGGGCATGTCTCCACGCATAGCCCGCATTGGCTGCATGTGGTAAAATCAAGGATGTATTCTGTGGCGGTCTTTTTCTTCTCGCCTTCCATTTTTTCGCCTGTAACCCTCTTGATCGATTTAGAGGGGCAATTCCTTTCACACATGCCGCAGACAATGCACTTTGTCCTTTCAGGGTTTTCTTCGTCTGCCACGAGCTTTGTGTGACCCCTGAAACGCGGGGTAATGTTTATTGTCTGCCTCGGGTACTGCACAGTGACAACAGGACTGAAAAATGCCCTGATGGTCACGCCCATGCCGACAAGCAGCGAAACAGCGCCTTTGACAATATCCACAACATAGGTCATTCTCTTGCACCCCTCGCTGTGAGCTCTGAGCTGCTGTTTTGAGGTTTATTGCTACCCGCGATTTTTAGCTGATAGCTGATAGCTGATAGCTGATAGCTGTTTTTATGCATCATAACTTAAGTATCCCTCCTGTAATAATTAGATTTACAAGAGAAACGGGTATCAGTATCTTCCAGGAGAAATTCAGGAGCTGATCGAACCGCACCCTGGGGAATGTCCAGCGAAACCACATAATCACAAAGACAAGGAGATATGTTTTTATAAAAAACCAGACAATGCCCGGCAGCACAGGTCCGAGATAGCCGCCAAGAAAAAACACCGTCGCAATAGCACTTACAATCATGATGTTCGTATATTCGGCAAGAAAAAAGAGGGCAAATCTCATACCGGAGTATTCTGTATGAAATCCTGCAACAAGTTCGCTCTCCGCCTCCGGTAAATCAAAGGGTGTTCTGTTTGTCTCTGCTACACATGAAATGAAAAATATGAGAAAGGCAAAAGGCTGAAATACGACAAACCATACACTTTTTTGTGCCTCAACAATGTCTTTGAGAGAAAGTGAATTTACCATAAAAACAACTGCAAGCAGTGAAAGGAGCAGCGGGATCTCGTAAGCAATATTCTGGGCAACACTCCGTATGGCGCCTATAAGGGCATATTTATTGTTTGAGCCCCAGCCTGCGATCAGTATGGAAAGCACTGAAAGGGAAGAAAAGGCAAGGATGACAAGGATTCCGACATTGATATCCTTCACCTGGAGATATGAATCAAAGGGAATCACTACAAAAGATACAAGTACAGGGACAAATATCAAGATTGGGGCAAGAAAATAGAGCGGCCTGTCTACATTTGCCGGTGTGAGCAGTTCCTTGCCGAGCAGTTTGAGGCCGTCTGCAATGGGCTGGATGAGGCCGAAAGGACCCACTTCTTTGGGGCCTATCCTTCTTTGCATACGCCCGCTGACCTTACGCTCAACCCATGTAAGCAGCAGGGCGTTGACCACAACGATGATAAGCACCCCGACAAGACCGATAATTGTCCTTGCCGTCTCTTTTCCGATGATACTTATTATATTGTTTAATTCATTCATGTTTAAGCTTTAAGCTGTCAGTTATCAGCCTTGCTCCCTTTTAAAATTCATAATTCATCATTCTTAATTCTTAATTGCCTTTTTATCTTCCCACCTTCCCAACTTCCTGTCTTCCCAACTTCTGTCCTTTTCACCTGTCTATCTCCGGAATCACAAGATCATAGCTTCCGAGGGTTGCAATTGCATCGGCAATGAGTGTGCCCTGAGCAAGCTCCGGAAATGTCATCAGGTTCGAGAATGAAGGCACCCTCCATCTCATTCTGTATGGCTTATCGCTCTCATCGCTCACAATATAGACACCAAGCTCGCCCCGCGGAGATTCCACAGTGTGATATATATCGCCCTTGGGCGGTTTCAGCTTCTTCGGCACCTTCTCTGCCTTAAACGGTCCTGACGGGAGCTTTTCAATGGCCTCTTCAATAATATTCAGGCTTATTTCCATCTCTTTTATGCGGACCATATAGCGGTCCATGTTATCACCGGTTTTGCCGGTTGGAATCTCAAAACCGACCCTGTCATACGCCGCATAGGGTTCGACCTTCCTCATGTCGAAGGGAATGCCTGTACTCCTGATGATCGGCCCGGAACATCCGTATTTAGGCACCTCGCTTTGTTCGAGAATACCTATGCCTTTAACCCTGTTAACAAAGATTACGTTGCCTGTGACAAGTTTTTCATACATCCCGAAACGACCCCGCAAATGCTTTATGAACTGTCTTACGGCACCGATAAATGTGTCGTCGATATCGTTGTAAAGCCCTCCAAAACGAAAATAACAATATGTGAGCCTCGAACCGGCCACAGCCTCAAGTATGTCGAGGATGTGTTCTCTGTCTTGAAAGGTATAAAGAAAGGGCGTCAGTCCGCCCAGGTCTGCGACGAATGCGCCGACCCAGAGGAGATGGCTTGAAATCCTGTTCAATTCAGCGGTAATGGTCCGTATATACTGAGCTCGCTCCGGCACTTCGATGTTGCAAAGTTTTTCAACGGTTGTCACATAACCGAGATTGAAATTGAGCGCACCGAGATAATCCATCCTTGGCGGGTTGGGTAGAAACTGCAGATAGCTTCTGTTCTCAGCCATCTTTTCATGCATCCTGTGGAGATAGCCCAGCACAGGTTCAGCACTGATGATGTATTCACCGTCCATTTTGACGATAATCCGCAATACTCCATGCGTGCTCGGATGCTGCGGGCCAAGGTTTATAAAAAATCCGTCATCCTGTTCGTCTGGAGCGAACGGGCTAAGCAGTCGCTTATCATTTTCTGTTACGGGCACCGTATTCTTGCGAAGGGGATAATGGTCTATACCATCATGGAGAAACAGATATGACAGCCCCGGATGTCCCTCAAACAGCACGCCGAAAAATTCATGCATCTCCCGCTCGTACCAGCGGGCCATTGTGTAGATATGGGATATTGTCGGCGCTGCAGGATTGTCAGGCTCGACTTTTAATGTTGTTTTAATGCGGCATAATGAATTATGGTGATTGAAAAAATAGACAAGCTCAAGGTAATCCACATAATCCACACAGCACATATCTTCAAGATAGAAGCCCTTTCTTTCGAAAAACTCTACAATAGATACAAGGCTGCCTTTTACTGCATCTACTGATAGATGATAACCTCTTTCAGCATATGAAATTTCATATGCGTCAACATCTTTCAAGGTGTTTTTAATGTCTTCGAAAATCCTTTTTACCATTTCGGTTCCGGTTTCGGGAAGCGTCTTGTTCCCGTAATTTTTTCTTCGAGTTTCATAAGCCCCTCGAGCAGTCCTTCCGGCCTCGGAGGGCATCCGGGTATATAAACATCAACGGGTATGAGTTTATCAACACCTTCGATAATGTTGTACTGGCCTTCAAATGCAAAGGGACCGCCTGATATGGCACAATTGCCCATTGCTATTACCCATTTGGGCGACGGCATCTGCTCGTAAAGGGTAACTACTGTAGGCGCCATCTTTTTTGTCACCGTCCCGTTCACAATCATCAGATCCGCCTGTCTGGGGCTCGGTCTGAATACCTCTGCACCGAAGCGCGCAATATCGAAACGCGCCATGGCGGCTGCCATCATCTCAATGGCGCAGCAGGCAAGGCCGAAGGTCATAGGCCAGATAGAGTTTGCCCTTGCGAGATTGAGAAACTTGTCAGCAATGGCAAGTTGTATTATAGGAGCTTTCGTTTCCAGGTAAAGACCCCCTTTCCCCACGCATAGACGATTGCGAAGGCAAGTATAAGGACAAAAATCAACAGGGAGTAGAACTCGTACATCTTCCCGCCCCTTGTATAGCTTAATGCCACAGGAAACAGATAGAGTATATCCACATCAAAAGCTATGAATATAAGCGCATAAACGTAATATACGACGGTATGGCGTGTCCATGCGCTGCCGAAAGGCGGTATGCCGCATTCATAGGTGGCAAAGGTGTTTTTACCAGTGGTGCGGGGTGCGATCAGATATGAAATCACAACCGGCGAGAGGGTGAACACAACAGCCACCACTGAAAAAATAAGCACAGGATAAAAATCTTCAAGTGTGTTCATCATAATGAGTAATACATATTTCTATATTTGACTAATACTTGTCAATATAAAAAAGCATAGATTGTTCTTTTTTTCACGATTAACGCTGATTTACTCGTAATTATTGAGTTTTTTGAGAAATGTCTCCTGTTTCTCACAGGGGACATTGATGTTATAGAGCCATTACTTGTCAATATAAAAAAGTATAGATTGCTCTATTTTTAACGATTAACGCTGATATATGGGTAATTCTTGAGTTTTTTGAGAAATGTCTCCTGTTTCTCATTGGGGACATTGATGCTATAAACCCCTTTCGGCAGTCTGTATTTTCTAATGTGTAGGTTGTAGTCTCTGAATATCTTATAAGGTACATCCATGCATTTGGCGAGTATTGAAGTGTGGATTTCCCTGTCCGTTTCCAGCAATACTTCGTGGATAAGAATGGGCTTGTATAAATCCTTCCCACTCAGATTCAGCCCATATCTTTCTTTGTTTAATACAATCTCTTTAAGAGATAAGATTCTGAATATGTATCTTTCCGTTTCTTCCGGAAGGTAAAGCTCAAAGAAATCCCGTGTCCCCTGGTTTTCAATGGCTTCCCTCAGCCTTCCTGCACCTGCATTGTAGGCTGCCATGGCAATCAGCCAGTCACCAAACTCCCCGTGAAGCCTTTTCAGGTGGGTCAAAGCTGATTTCGTTGCCTTCTTCATATTGTACCGCTCATCGATGTTGTCGTTTATATATAAGCCTTCCCGTTTCCCTGTCTCCTTTATAAACTGCCACATGCCTGCCGCATTTGCCTTGGAGAGCGACCTTGGGTTTAAATAACTTTCTGTGATCACCAGGTATATGAGGTCCGACGGGAGACCCATCTTCTGCGTTTCTTCGTTTATCATGTTTGAATATTTAAAATACCTCTTAATGATGATCGTCAGCAATCCTTTATTCTCGAGGAATTGAAAAAATTCCCGTTCGAATCTTTCCCTTATGTCATCCCTGAGCAGGGGTATTTTTTTGTCACAGAGCACGAGTGCATCGGGCAAACCATCCAAATTATAAATCTCAATTTCTCTTTTAAGTCTCGTCACCTCCGCTTCCAGATCCGAAACCTTTTTTTCTAAAGGTACGCTCTTTTTTTGAGTCACCTGAGCTTCTGCCGGCAAGGCAAAGATAAAGAGTAATATTACAATTATCAGGCACTTGAAGTATTCAAGGGTTCGAGGGTTCGAGGGTTCAAGGGTTCGAGGGTTTTTAATTAACCCCTTGGCCCCTGATTTTCCGGCCCCTTGGCCCCTTGGCCCCTTGGCCCCTGATTTTTTCATATCCCTTCCTTCACCATCCGGCTCACCATAGTTACCCTGTTATTCATGCGATTCATGAGATTTTTTATGTCTATTTGCATTGAGCTGAGATTTTCGTACCTCTTTTTGTATATTAATTCGAGTTCCTTTTTCCAGTGTTCAACAATCTCGGCTTCCCTCTTATCCATCTCAATGTCAAACTTCCTTTTTAAATCTCTGACAACCTTTTCATTGATCTCCATATGACTTCTCCTTCTCTTTCACAATATGCCTGTATATTACTATAAGAACCATAACGCCAATGAGTACGGCTGGAATGATGTATTCTTCGTACTTTTTGATATCGCTTACAAATACGTACACAACTTTTCCAAAGACATATCCTGTTACAGATACCAGAATACTCCATAGTGCCGAGTTTACCATATTAAACAAGAGAAACTTGCTCAATTTGATATTCGTGCAACCCAGCAATAAGAGGACTATTGCCCTTATACCTACAAGAAATCTGATAATAAATATGATAAAATGTCCATACTTTTTGATTATTTTGTTTGCCAGAGGGACCTTGCTCCTTAAAAATTCATACTTTTCTATAATATTTTTCCCGAATATCCTTCCAATTGAAAAAAAAGTGCAATCGCCGGCAAAAGTCCCCAGAAAAGCCCACAAAATTACCTTTTCAATGTTCATATACCCCAGTTTAGAAAAAATCCCACCCAGGAGAACTGTTGTTTCACCCTCCAGGAAGGTACCGACAAAAATTCCTATGTATCCATATTTAGCTATATAAGCTTCCATAATCCCTCAATCCCTCAATTCAAAATTCCACAATTCTATATACATTAATGCCCCATGGTCAATAAACATTTTCCCTCTTCTTCTCTCCTATCTTCATAATGATGATACTTATTTCATACAGAATATAAGTCGGGACAGCAAGGAGCATCATATTATACACATCCGGTGTGGGGGTTATGATCGCTGATGCAATGGTGATAAACAGTATTGCAAACCTCCTCGTTTTTGTCAGGGTCCTTGCCTTTACAATGCCCATTTTATTGAGAGCAATGAGAATAACAGGCACTTCAAAGGTCATGCCGAAGGCAAAAATCATGGCCGAAGAGAATTTTATAAACTGTTCAACGGATATCATCGCCTTCAGGACATCCCCCTCATAACCAAGGAGGAATGTTACGCCTGATTGTAACACTATGAAATAGCAGAAAAGGCTCCCCGTATAAAAAAGTACTATCGAGAAAACAACAAAAAGCCACCCCTCTGATGCTTTTAGCTTAACAAAACCTTTAAATTCGTGCCACACGAGAATAATCAGTACGGGCAGTGAAAAGAAGACGCCCCCATAGATCGCAAGCTCAACAGATGAAAAGAAGACCTCCGGAAAGGTAAAATAATAAACCTTTATATGAACAGTCTTCAAAAGCAGGTTTAAAATGCTTTTGAAAAACATAAAACAGACTATGCTGGAAAATGTGACAACGATCAGCCCTTTAAGGGAAAATCTTTTCAGACTTGTCAGAATGTGGAGGAGTTTTTCTCTTTCCATTCAAGCTCAACCTTTAACGTACCGAGAGAAACGACGTATTTAATGGCATCATCAATAGGTATATCCAGAAATATTACCTCTCCTTCAGGTATCATAATGAGGTAACCCGATGTGGGATTGGGCGTTGTAGGAATAAAAACAGAACAAAACATGCCCTTTTCGCTGTTCTGTATGCGGTTCGTGATGAACCCT
Source organism: Pseudomonadota bacterium (assembly GCA_026388315.1). Taxonomy (NCBI): domain Bacteria; kingdom Pseudomonadati; phylum Pseudomonadota; species Pseudomonadota bacterium. The sequence goes on from JAPLKA010000090.1 coordinate 65,637, forward strand.
ATGGCATAGCGTCCTTTAAAGGGAAATTCCACAAGGACAACCTCTTTGAAAGACTTCATCTTATCAGATGAAAAGGCATCCATCATATCTTTAACGGAACTGTATATACCTTTTACAAAAGGAATCTTCTTCAACATCTTCTCGCCAAACAAAAGAAGTCTTTTCCCGATAAAGTTCGATGCCGCTACGCCCGTCAAATAAGTAATAATGATGAACAGGACGAGACCTGCTCCGGGGATATAAAGCTCTTTTCCGGTTATATTCAAAGTTATGTTTTTCATGATCGGCGAAATGGCCGTATCAGCAAATGATACAACAATATAGATAATATATATTGTTACCAGGATAGGGATGAGGACAAAGAGGCCTGTAAAAAATGTCTTTTTTATCTGTGTTATCATGGCAGGATGTGCCTAATAGTATAATTGAAGGGGAGCAAAGTCAAACATTTTGCAAAATTGCAAATCAGGCTCAAGCATCCGGTGCATGGAAAAACCTTCCCACATCCTCGCACAATTTTTCAGGCAGCATAACGCTTATCGGCTCGGAAAGAAGGGCCTGGAAAAAGTTCAGGTCAGGGGCAAAGTCCCTCATATTAAGGAACGTCCTCGGTATTATCCTGAAATGGCATGAAAAGTATCTCTGGCTTTCCGGTCCAAAAAAGAGTGATGCATTAAAACTGAAAATCCCCGTTGATTGATAGTACTTAAAAATCCTCAGCACCCCGGATACAAGCTCATATATATGCACATCCGTGAAATCGTCGAGGGCAAAAACATCAGGAAAAATACACATAATCTCACCGAGTATTCCAAGCGATACAAATGACGTTATCCAGTGAGAGCTGCCTATACGGCCGATATAACGCTTATCTTCCGTTTGTTCTTCCTTTATAAGCTCTGACCAGTAGTTTATCGTATGCGTTTCATGGAATTGTCCTGAAGCTTTAATCTCATCCATAAACTGGTTTCCAGGATATTCTGTTGCGAAGTACTGCTGATGAGGGTGAACCAGCCCTCCACCTGAAGGAGGCATATAATTCCAGCTCATCACGTGATAAGGGAGCCCCGGATTGATCGATTTTATCCTCCTCAAAAAGTCGATACCAAGGGTAAACGCATCAATCAACCTTTTTTCATCTAACTGTTCCAGCGGAACTACATGGTCATCGGTCATTATCATTATCCCGCTATACATATCATAGGGAAACAGATTCGGTATAAGGGTTGCCTCGTTTCTTGTCACCCTTCCTTCAGGCAAAATTTCTTTTAAAAATTTCGGGGTAGTTTTTTCCCGGTTTTCTTTACAAAAGGGACAAAACCCTTTTACCTCAGGTTTCAAATAGTCTTCCAGCGGAAGTTTTTGCTGCCTCACAGCGCCAAAGTGCGAAAAATGCCCTGTCCTTCCGGTCAGAGGGTCAACACGAACCTGAAACTTCTCGGTAACCGGTGTAAAACC
>JAPLKA010000091.1 GCA_026388315.1 Pseudomonadota bacterium
CTTGAAACGCTCTCCCTGGTAATGGGAATATATTATGCTTCTGTACCTATAACCTTCTTTACCATTTCCTCAAATTCATCAAAACTAAAAGGTTTCTTCAGCGCCCCCCGGAAGCCGTAGTCTTTGTAGTGTTCTATCACCGGTTTATCCACGTAGCCCGAGGCAATGATGACCCTGACGGATGGATATTCCTTCAGCAGCTCTTCCATGGCCAACTGCCCGCCCATACCATGGCGTACCGTAAGGTCCAGAATCACCAGGTCAAAAGGGTTGTTCAAGAGAAGGGCCTCTTTGTAGCGGTCAATGGCTTCCTGGCCATCTCCGGTTTCTGTCACCTCGTACCCCAGCCGTTCCAGAAAGGCCCGTTCCAATGCACGGACATGTATCTCATCTTCCATAATGAGCACCCGGTTCGGGGAAAAAGGCTCCGTTTGCTTTGTCTTCGCCTTGTGCGCCTTCTCAACCAGTACCGGGAGGTAGAGGGTGAATGTGGTTCCTTCCCCTGGTCGGGATGTGGCAGCAATATGACCATCGTGTTTCTTGAGAACTGAATAACAGACTGACAGGCCCAACCCCACCCCCTTATTGGCCCCCATACCTTTTGTGGTAAAGTAGGGATCAAAGATACGGAGAAGGTTTTCTTCGGCGATCCCCGTACCTTTATCGGCAAAGATTATTCTGAGGTATAATCCTTCCTTTAACGGGAGGCCATCTGAAGATTGTACCTTTGTATTGTGCGCCTGTATTGTGAGGGTTCCCCCTTCGGGCATGGCCTCAATGGCATTCATGGCAAGGTTATAAAAAACCTGCCTGATCTGGTTTTCATCCACTGCGACGGGATACGGGTCCTTTTCAATGTCAAAGGTGACCAGAATACCGGTTCTTTTGACCATCTTCCGTACTATTTCCTGAAGAACTTCCGAAACATCACTTATCTGCTTGATGGGAAAGCCTCCTTTTGAGAAGGTGATAAGACGGCTGGTAAGATTCTTCGTCTGTTCGGCAGATTGCAAAGCGGCCCGGAGGAGGGGGTATGATGTATGATCCGCCGGCAGCCCCATCATTGCCAGTTGAACATTCCCCAGGACAACCGTCATGAGGTTGTTGAAATCATGGGCAATGCCTCCGGCAAGGATGCCTGTTGAAATCATGGGCAATGCCTCCGGCAAGGATGCCAAGGGATTCCATCTTTTGGGCACGGAGAAGTTCCTCCTCCACCTGTTTCTTCTCGGTGATATCTGTCACCATTGTGAGAAAGTAATCTTCGTTGGCGATTTTTATTCTTGTTGAGTTAAACAATCCATACCTTACTTCTCCCCCCTTTATCCTCATTTGTAACTCAAGGTTTTCCACGTATCCCTTTTTGTTGAGTTCATTCAGAAAAAGGGCTCTCTGCTCCGGTGTTATATATTCAACACCAGTAGAGGTATTTCCAATCAGTTCCTCTCGTTTAAGACCCATAATCTTCGAGAATGTCTCGTTTACATCGGTATATCTGCCTTCCCTGATTGTCGTTATGGCCATAGGGACTGGGCTTTTCAGGAAAGCTACTGCAAACTTCTCTTCGCTTTCCTGGAGCTTTTCCTCTACCTGTATATGTTCTGCTTCTGATTGTTCCAGTTCTTTGATTCTCTGTTTTAAGGAGGGTATCTCTTCGATTAATCCTGGATATGTTCTGGATGGGTCTTTCATCTGATGGCCCCTCTATGGTGATAAATAGTGCCGAGATCTTTCAGAATATTAAGAATATTATAGTAGATATGTAGCTGTGTCAACGCATATCCATGCGAAACACAATAAATAACTATGGATTTAGATGTCTTCGCAGTCAGGGCCTGCCGGAACACCCCCCGGCGCCTGCAACCTGCCCCTGGTCCTCCCTTGTCTCTGCCTCCTCTATGGGCAAAAGTTGCCCTAAGTCCATGATCAGATATCGCGAGGGGTCCAGGTTGAGCTTCTCTATCTTCCTTCTTAATTCGAGTACGGGATAGCCAGGTGGTTCGGCGCTGATCTGAAACGTTCCCCAATGGGTGGGAATGAAGTATTTTGCATTAAGTTCCCGAAATGCGTCCAGCGCCTCGTCCACATTCATGTGGGCATAATACATGAAAGTCCGCGGATTAAGGGACGTAGTAGGAAGAATGGCATAGGTGATGCGGGGGAACACCTTTCCATATTCTTTGTAGCCCGCGAAATATCCGCTATCGCCTCCGAAGTAAATTGTCATTTCAGGCGTCAGAATCATATAGCTCGCCCAGAGAGTCCTGTTGGTGCCTTGAGTCAGCCGTCTCGACCAATGCTGGGCAGGGAGACAGACAATCGTAACGCCGTGCCCTAAGTTGGCGTGCTGCCACCAATCCATTTCTTCCACATGATTTTTGCCCATTTCTTCCACATATGGTTTGAGACCCATAGGCACAATGACTTTGGAAGCATCCGAAAGGGCCTTGATGCTCGGGACGTCCAGGTGGTCGTAATGATTGTGTGAAATGAGCACGTTCACCTCAGGGGCGATCTCGTTCACTTCCTCTGCGGTGATGGCGGGAGGAGTCACACGTTTGGGAAGTAATGCCCTCTCGGAGAAAATAGGGTCCGTGAGAATATAGAGGCCCCGAAGGCGTATGAGAAACGTCGAGTGGCCGATCCAGGCGATGAAGTCGCCGGAAGGCATCGCCTTTATCCGCTCTTTGAGACCGGGGATAAAACCGGGTTTGAAGTCCTTCTCTTCCTGAGTATATCGCGTGCGTTCCGAGATGGACATCTTGAGGAACCTTATGAGGCTGCCTTGTGTCCGATCCATCCATGGATTAAAATACCTCCCTTCGTGGAAATGCGACCCGTAAAGGCCGGCCGGCTCTTCCTCTTCAACGCTTTGCCTCCAACCTGCCTCGTCGAAAGATGTGGGATAATGGACACAGGAGAAAAGACAGAAGAGGAGGATAAGCGCAAGGACTTGTATGCGGGGTCTTGGATTCATTCAGTTTAATTATACCTGCTTTACCATGAATTGATCAAGTGGCCAGTACTTGACGGGATCGCCTGTGCCACTTCCTGTCTGCCAAGAGGCTTCATGAGGGATTGCCTAATAACCGCTTCCTTTGCTTTACGGCCTATACGCAATAACTTCGCTTACAAGTCAAGCGCATAGACTTAATTCCATGACTACCGAGTACGGATTAAAAGGGAGTGCGACATTGTCAAAAACCAGCGGACATAGTAATTTTCATTTCACGCCATCAACTTGGTGCGTACAAATTTAATATGCATGCGTAATTCATAGAATTGATCTGCGAACGAGACCGGCATTTTCATCCTGCTCACCGCTTCTTCGATATTGTCGAGTTTTTCAATTAAAGCTTTGCGCCTATCCGGTGTCAGTTGTGCCCCGATATCCCGCTCCATCATCATCAGTGCACGGTACCATCGAGAAATGCGCGACTTGTAGCGCCACTTGTATACGGCCGGTATGAGCCGTAATCCTGGCAGAAGCAGCACGAGCATAGGCACAAGCACTACTACGATGCGATTCACATGGCTGGCGAACACAAATGGCAGATAGCGGTAGAAGAAGCTCTTTCCCGATTTATAGAATCGACTCGCGTCGTCGCTTATCCGGATCTCCTGCTCGATCGGTGCGGGGAATTCGCCCCTGCGCTTGATAAGCCCGGGGCCAGAGTGTACTTCGTGCGCAGCGTCGAGTAATAAATCGGAGATAGCCGGACACAGGTTCTCCCGGGCAATCAATTCAACCGTCGGCGCAAGCAGATAGAAATCCTGGGCAGGTATGTCCTTTCCGAAATCTACGGACCCCCTTGGAAGGGTGATCTTATTCAGGTAAGAGATGCGTCGCGTATAAGCGTCAGCCTGGGTAAAGTCGAAGAGCTTGATGCCAGGCGTAAACAGAAGCTGGCGTATAAGCTTTGTTGATACAGAATCACCCATCAGAAACACTGCATCAACCTTGCCGTTTAGAATCGCTTCCGCTGCTTTGTCGGAGTCCATCTCAAGCAGTTTTGTAGGACCTCCCGGTTTTATGCCGTTGCCTGCGAGCAATGCGAGCGAAAGGGTGTGTGTTCCGCTGCCGATCTCGCCTACTGCCACTCTCTTGCCCATTAACTGCGACAGGAGTTTAATATTTGCCCCGCTCCTGTAAAAGACAAAAAGTGGTTCGTATGAAATGCTGCCCAGAGAAACAAGCTTGTCGGTTTTTATCCCTTTATTTACTCCGCCCTGCACGAATCCTATATCCACCTTTGACGAAGGATCAGCCAGCCTCCTGATATTGCCGACAGAGCCCTCAGACGGAAGTATCCTGAGCGTTATGCCGTCTCGCCCAAGTATCTTGGCATATCTTTCCGCTATCTTGTGGAACTGGCTTCCATCAGGCCCGCTGGTTATGGTGATGGTGTTGGGCGGCGCAAGGTAATAAAACAGGAATATGCCGAGCGCGAGAACTACAAAAATCAAGATAATTGCGCTTAATACAGCAGAGCGTCCAAGCCCGAAAAATTCTGCGAGCATAAACTGGAGTTTGATGAAACCTAATTTTTGATTCATTTTCATGGCCTACACCTCTTCAGATGAGTACTTCTTCCGCCCAAACGTGTAGGGGGGCATAGGGGACGGTAAATAAATATCCTGCTAAGAGTTATTCCCATGCGCCACCTTTTTCTTTATTATCCTCCAATCCCAAATGCTTTACAAGGTGAAATCTATCAATTACCGTTTGAAGCCTTAAATGTTTTGAAGATTACTAAATCTTTCCCGAGTCAAGCACGTATTGATACATGTCCCTATATTTTTGAAGGTACACAGTATCGAACTTTACTGTCCCGATTACCAGCGGATGGGCTTCGCCGTTGTCCGTTACGGGAATGATGAAGGACATACATCCCGCGCTATGACCCGGAGTGGCAACAATCTGGAAGGTCGTATTGCCCACCTTAATCTTCATTCCATCGGTCAGATAAATCATAGACAAGGAAAAACCTATATTTTCCATTCGTATCACAAAGAATTACCGGGCTGTAGATATTCAGCGCGGTACTTGCTGAAAAAATTATAAAATTTGAGTAATTTAGTGTATAATTAGCCCATATATGTCACAGGAATTGACCATCCTCATTATTACTGCAGCTTCAATCGGTTTTTTTCATACATTACTGGGGCCGGATCATTATATCCCCTTTATTGTCTTTGCAAAAGCACGAAAATGGTCCATTATCAAGACAACATGGATTACCTTTCTCTGCGGCGTTGGTCATATCGGAAGCTCTGTTTTGCTGGGCTTTATAGGAATTGCCGTGGGAGTTGCCGTTACAAGGCTGGAGTTTATAGAATCTTTCAGGGGCAATATCGCTGCATGGGCCTTAATTGCGTTTGGTTTTATGTATTTTGTCTGGGGATTGCGAAGGGCATTCAGGAACCGTCCCCATGAACACGCGCACGAACATATAGACGGAGATGCCCATGTTCACGAGCATACGCATTTCCACGGCCACGTTCACATCCATGATGAGAAGGAAACAAAAAATCTTACACCGTGGATCCTTTTCACGATTTTTGTGTTCGGGCCCTGTGAACCGTTAATACCCATCGTCATGTACCCTGCCGCAAAAAACAGTTTCTGGGGTGTACTGCTGGTGACAACGGTTTTTGGAGGGGTAACAATTCTCACAATGCTCGGTATCGTTCTCGTTTCAGTCCTCGGCATACAATTCATTCCCATGACCAAGCTCGAACGGTATAACCACGCCCTTGCAGGCGCCACAATATTCCTTTGCGGGATAGCAATACAATTATTCGGGATATAAAAAAGGGGCGCGTGCCCTACCCTACTCTGCCTTCTTCCATGTTTTGTCAGGATTAAACGCCTTCATTGCCTGAACGTTCTTTGACGTATTTTTACCAAGGTCCTTCTGGTAAACTATACCGTCTTTATTTACGATGAAGGTCATGACGCCCGAATTACCGTATTGTGCAGGATATGCCACCAGTGCAAACCCGCCGATCATCTTGCCGTTGGCTACATAACTGTATGCCCCTCCCGGAGCATCTTCTCCCTGTTCTTTCAGAATTTTGTAGTAATACCCATGAAAAGGAACCGGCTTGCTCTTGCCATCTTTTGGAAAGTATCCTTCTTTTGCTGCGCCTGCCATGAAGACCCCCAGCGGGCTTTTTTCCTCGCCTTCTTTTGTCTCCCAGTATAGACCATCCTTTTTCCCCGGCGCGCTCAGAAGCTTCTGGGCATATTCAAATAATCCGTCGCCATCGTAATCCCTGGGTGCATATTCCAGTTGTGCATCGACGCAGGTCTTACAAACCTGGATGACGTTTAACTCATTCTTGCCGATCCTCCGTTGAAGAATCTCCTCTTTACCGGCCTTCGTATCGAAACGCCAGCTATTGCCCTTTTTCACAACCGGAATGGGCATGGGCCAGTCATCGTTACCTACATAGAGTATCGCTTTATTACCATTGACGGTCTCCAGCCTGTTTTTTTCCTCATATGTCTTGATAAAATTATCACGTCCGGCCTTATCAGCTACCTCATCACCGGAAAAAACAAGGGTTTTGCTGTCAGGACCAAAAATTATCGTCAACTCTCTGGCATTGTTCGCTTTTATTGCACTAACCATAGCCTTAACTGCTTCATCGGGAGATTTGAAGGTCTTCTGCTTTGGGGTTTTGGCAGAAACAGGGCAACTGAAGATTAATGCAGCCATGATAACGGCAAAGGTTATTACAAAACCAAAACGATATGCCAAAATGCTCTTTACTTTCGAGGTTACATGCGTCATATTCTTTTCCTCCTCAGGTGGTTTTTGATGGGTAATCATATATAACTCCTTATCAACGGCGACCGCCACCACGACTGAATCCACCCCCGCTGCTCCTTTCCGCTCCTCCGCCAGCCCTTTCAGAACCCATGCTCTGACTGCTTGCACGGCCACGGTCGCTCTCCATCTTTGCCTCGCTGCCACCGCGGTTCATACCATCGAAGGCGCCGGCAGATCCTTGTCGGCTGTCTCTCTGCTGGCTCTGCGCTTGAGTACCCTTACGATCCTGCATGCCCTGGCGGTCAGCGGCCTGAGCGGACCTTCCCCTGTCATCCGGGGCATGTCCCCTGTAATCATTTCTTGCATCTGTATTGCCCCCCCGGCCGGGTTGTCCGTATTTCTGCTGTGTATTGCTGTCTCTATAGGCAACACCCTTCCGATGGTCCGGGTCGTGCTGCCATTCGCCATGGCCACCACCACCTATTTTATTGGCATAATTATTCCGGTTAATATTATTATTGATAGAATTGTTCTGGTTGACATTAACATTCACGTTGCCATGATTCCAGTTGGCGCCTCCCCAGGCATAACCCCAGGCTGCACCAACCGCAACACCGAGCCCGAAAGATACGGCACTGGCGCCTATCACAGCGCCCGGCGGATAATAAGGATAAGGCGGGTATGCTGGGTACATCCATGGTCCATAAACAACTACAGGATCATAGGCAGGCACATAGATTACCTGGGGGCTTGCCGGCTCAATAATAATTGTCTGCGCCTGTGTGGTAACCTTCTGTTGATCCGTGCTTTTTAACATACCCTGTGCCTGGGCCTTTGCCCTGAGCTTCTGCACAGTATCCATTACACTCTTTTCCTGGACCAGAAATGCATCTCCCAGTTTCTGCGTCCATTCAAGCTTGTCATTCATCATTGCCAGAACTGACGGAAAGTTTATGAGCGATTTGACACTGGGATCCCAGTTCTGTTTTTCAAGGGCTGCCGTCAACCGATCCCCCTTAAGGTTCTGGTTTGTCTTTGCCCAGCGGGCCGCTTCAACAATCTCAAGCGGATAGGTAGATGCCATAAAGATCTGCACCAGCAGTGAATCAGGGTAAAGAGCTATCGGCGCGAGCATCTGTTCCAGCTCTTCCTGCTTGAACTGAGGGGCTGCCGGTGGCGCCGTATTCTGGGCAAAAGCCCCGAAGGGTATTGCCAGGAGTAAAACAAGGCCCCACAACAATGTCTGAATAGATACCTTTTTTATCATGATTTTCCTCTCTTTCTATTTATGGGGCTTGCGCCTGTCCCCGTAAGGGGGTCGCCCCCTCCAACGGCAAAGCCGTATGGAGCCTCCCCCTCTCGTTCGCGGTGCTCACTAATTATTGCCATTTATGGGGCTTGCGCCTGTCCCCGTAAGGGGGTCGCCCCCTCCAACGGCAAAGCCGCGACCCGCAAGCGGGTGCCCCGGCCTCCCCCTCTCGTTCGCGGTGCTCACTGGTTACCATGTTCTACTTCACTGCCTTCTTCAGTGCTGCCCGAAGTTCCTCAGAGCCCTTATTGCTCACTTTCTTCTCTACAATGATTTCTACAGGGCTCGCTCCTTTACCGTAATACGCTTTATTGAGGCTCTCCCTCACGCCCAGCACTGAACCTTCAAAATTCAGTCCCGCATATAGACCTTTAGATTTGGCAAAGGAAATAATGTCAGCAGTTACAGCACCTTTAGCTCCTGCGCCTACGGGTCCAACAGCTATTGACGTATCTCCGCCAAGCTTAACAGACGATGTAAAAAGGGAATCAACCGCCTTTTGACTCATAACCATCATGATAACCTCTGCCGATTCACCGCCAATCTGAAGTCCGAAGCTTACCGAGCCAATGGTATAAAAGGCAGGTTCGTTCCAATTGCCAGTTTTCGCATCTTTTACAACAAGAATACCGGTCCCGCCGGAACCACCGAGGATAAAACCTGCCTTGAGTACCTGCGGATAGATAAGAAGTCCTTTCGCATTTTTCAGATTATTCCTGAACCATGAAAAATCTTTGTCTCTTGCCATGCTGGTAAACGTAACCTTTGACCTGTCAACGATATCCTGAGCATCGTCGATATCTGCTGACATAATCGGAATTGCAGTAGTAAAAAATAGAGCTGCGGCGAGCAAGGTTGAAACTAAATATAGACTTACCGATGATCTTTTCTGGCTTTTAATTTTCATTGTAAATCCTCCTTTGTATTATTAACATTACCACCAATTACAACAAATTACCAACAATTACAAAATTAGCCCTTGACCCCTCGAACCCTTACAGTTTCACCTTTCACCTTTCACCTTTATCATCCGCCCTCCCCTTCTAATCAAATTCGAATTTATAATACAGGTCAACGCCGGTTTGTATACCGGTTTTGCTCTCCACCTCGAGACGCTTTGAAAAGGAGTATCTGGCGGTAAAAAGATACTCATCAGTAAACAATGATCGGCCATACGCAACGTAAAGCCCCGGTGCGATGTATTTTCCTACTGTTGCGAGTGATTTTGTCATTGTTGAGCTTCCCGGGCTTGAGCCTGCGGTGCTTGTCCAGAAACTTCCCGTTGAGCCCACTAAGCCTGTTCCGGTCGTGCCTCCTGTGCCGGTCCCGCCAATAGTTTTCGTCTCCACTCCAAGGGTATCAATGCCAATCTTATGCATCAATTGATTCTGTGCAGAACCAACCTTATTGCCGACGAGAAAGGCACCGGCGCCCTGTAGCAGGAGTGATGTCTGGCTTGTCTCACCTTCAACCTTTAAGGGTCTGCCGAGGACAATATAGGAAAGAATATCCTGCTCCGGCATAAAGGGCTCTGAATACAATTTTACAAGAGGAGATTTCGGTGTTCCTGTTACTGTTATGCCTGCCTTTATCTCATCGAACCTGCCGGGATTAACTTTTCTGAGCGCCATAATGTCAAGGGATGCAAGTTCAACCGGCCTGCCTCCGAAAACAATGCTGCCCCTGGTGACATCGAGTTTGGCCCCATAGGCGTTATAATGTCCCCTGACAATCCTGATCTGGCCATCACCAATAATCCTGTCAATGTTCTGTCCTGAAAGGAGCACCTTTCCGTCTAATTGTATCTCAATCCCCGGTCCTCTGATCTGCACCTGGTTACCCAGGCTGATCGATATTTGTGTGTCAAAATCGAATGGAAGCGGGTGTTTGACTTTTTGAGGTGCATCAACAATGATTATGTCAGGGCTTGTGCGTTTCACCTCTCTGCCCTCACCATAACGTATCAATGCCTCAGGCACTTCTATTGATCCCCGTAATAATACCCGTTTAGTGTCACCCTCGAAATTAAGATCAGGATTAACCCATACCTGAATTTCCGGCACATAAATCGCCTGAAATCTTTTACCGTTAAGATTCCCTTTATAACGGACAATTTTTGAGTCTTTCAGCCAGATCGTTGCAGATCCCTGAATGTTCCCCTGCCCCGAATAAGCCTGAAACGAAGCAATATTGATATGGTCCTGCGCTAATTCAGCCTCCATCCCCATATCTTTAATATGGATTCCTGCCGTAGGAAGAAAGGCGCCAGCCTTTTCAAGTCGCAACCATCCTTTATAATCCGGAGTTTGCCAGGTACCGGAACCAGCTACATGGAAGCTTACCTGTCCCTGAGTCTCTTCAATAAGCCCCGGAAAGATAGCACTTACCACACCTTTTTCCCGAATCCTGCCGCTGCTCTCAAACTTCATAGGGCCATTCGGCTCGATTTTAGCTGGAAGACGTGCCTGCACTGGAAATTGAAACATACCCTTTACGTGTCCATAACTTGGCAGTACAAAAACAAGATTACCCTTCAGCACAGACTCTTTCCATACGAAGTTCAGATCGACCTTTTCAGTGGAAACAGTAATTAACCCTTCTTTTCTTTTCCACAAAAACTGGCCGTTCGAGATCTTCAATTCGCCTGTTGTCTCAAACCTTGATCCGGGCATGAGTTTGCCGGATAACGTTCCCGATAATTGCCCCTTTGTATCTATTGACTCCGGCAACCATGGCTTAAAAATACTTATATCGATATTCTGCCATGTACCCGACAACTCTCCCGAGTCCGGCATTTCGGAACGTGCCGGTTGGTTTGATGTAAACCGTGTCCGGATACTGCCTCCACCGTCAAAACCTGCATCAAATAACGAAGTGAGACCCTTTTCGTCCCATTTCAATGAAGCATCGGCTTTAGCGATCCGGATTGCAAGAGGACCACTGGTAAAACTACCATTCATTGTGGCATTTCCTGTCATTTTCACCTTGCTGTTCTGAAGCCATTCACTCTCAAAAGAACCGGAAAAACTGCCTGAAATATTCAATTTGTTCAGCAAGGGATTAATCCGGGAAAGGTTCAGATTTTGCCACTTTGTCCTCACATATCCACGAAGCGGCTCAAAATTGAGAGAGACTTCAGCATCCAGTCTTTCCGAGGCGCTACCAGTTAAAGAGAAAGAGCCGACGCTGAAATGTCCGGCGCCTATTTTTAATGGACAAGAACTTGCAAGACTGAATGGACCGTAATGTGCGTCTACCCCGGCAAGCTGAGTAATGGCGCCCTCCCAGGCATCATTCATATAGCCGCCTGCCAACGAAGCCTTAACCTTGTTGTCCTGCCAGATTGATATTATTTGAATGGTGTGCTGATGAACTTTGCCGTTTACGTTGATTCCCAATGAGCCGGTTTTCACGTCTCCATAGCTGAGATTGTTCGCTTTTATCCTTGCAAAAATGCTGTTCTCGCGGTTGCCATCCAGCTCGGCTTCTATATCTGCAGAACCTATTCTTACCTTTCCCGAGGAAATTGAATACCCATTGCCTTTCAATGTACCTGCAAGTTTCCCTTTTTGCCAGCGCGCCCATCCACGAGCCGAAAAGCGCCCCTTTGAATCTGGTATAAGCCCTGCAAGATCACTTATCCGTGCCTCATAATTAAGGCGCTCCTCCAGAATACCGCTCGCAGAAAGATCAAAGCCGTCGCCGCGAAGATGTAATGCATCAAGATGCAAAATGCCGTTGCGCCAGTTTGCATCGACTCGTCCGCCCATCGAAAAGCTCCGCTGGAATCTGCGTTAACCTTCCCCTTCCATTCAGGAATTATTTTAGAAGGGTTGAGGTCCCTGCCCTTCAAGCCTCCTGTGAGATAAAAACCACGAATCCAGGACATCTGCAGGAATCCCTCAAGGGTTCCATCAAGGAAACCTCCGCTAATTTCTTTTAATTGTATTTGGCTTGAATCACCTTCAAAAGCGCTATTAAGACTAATATTCTTCCATGTATTATCTTCATTTCTGATATTAATTCCCCCTTTGTAATGTCTGGGGTTGCCCTTTACGTGCATGTTACCGGAAAAGGATGTTTTTATGTTCAATTCTTTTGAAAGGTTAATATGGGAAAGTTTAAGCTGCAAATCAAAAATCGATTCGTTAGAAGCAAAATCCAGCATACCATCAATGTGTGCCTCTCCCTGCCGCCCCTTTTCAGTAAGGAGCATTTCCTTAAATTTAATGGTGTTATTTGTTATGGCAATATTGCCCTTCAAATAAAGAAGGTCTTTGCTGCCTGACATCGCTGTAACGGTAATGGGTCCTGAAACATGTTCATGGTTCTGCGCCGGCTTTAACTTTATGCTAACAAGAAGGCTTTCAACAGTTCCAACAGGCTCCTGCGCTATTAATTTTACGTTAGCTGATAATGCAGGGCGGACAAATCCTGCACCTGCACTCCCCTCCAGCTTTCCGAAGGGCAACTCTATTGCTGCGTCTTTCACGGTAAGGGTGCCAAAACGCCAGAGTATCTCTCCCTGGAAATTCCCTGTTCTTGACTTTTCTTTGTCCTTTGAATAGAAGACCATCCTGTCAAAAGAGAGATTTTTTATACGCCCGCTTACCAATGAAAGCCATCCCGGAACCTTTGGCCACACGATGTCCACCAACGCATCGGGATTAAGGTCAACTATCGAAACATCCTGGAATACCGCTTTTTTAAATACTACAGTCCCTGCAGTAAGGTAGGCCGGCTGTAACGAAACCTCCATGGTTTTTACCCTGATTTCCCATCCCGGGAAATTGACCTTTATTCCCTCGATTCTGAGATTATCTGTCAGGGTGCCCGTTACCCTTCCAATGTCAATTTTCGCAGAAATAAACCGTGTTATCACTGTGAGCACAAAATGGTTGCCTTTGCTTGTGCCGACCATCCATCCTATTATTGAAGTAACACAAAGAATAATGGCGGCGATTACAGAAAGGATGATCCAGCGCTTCACCTGTAAATACCCCCCCAGAAAATTCCAAATCCCAAGCACCAAATCCCAAACAAATTCAAATTTCCAAAAGTACACCTGCCTGCCGGCAGGCAGGAATGTTCAAAACAGAACCTGTCATTGGGATTTATTCTCATCATTATATCCTGATCCCTATAGTAAAATGTATCCGGAAATCCGGATTGCTCACACCAATCTGACGTGCAAGATCAAGATTCATGGAGCCTATCGGTGTGTAGTAGCGAATTCCTACTCCTGCGCCCTGCGCAAGGTCCATATTGTTGAAATTGTTAAAGGCATTTCCTGTATCGTAAAAGGCTGCCACACCCCAGTTGGAACCAATAGCCCTCTCCAGTTCAAAATTTCCTACGAGCATATGCTTCCCACCGATCACATCCCCGTAAGCATCAGTGGGCCCCAGGGATTTGTATGCATATCCCCTGACGCTGCGGTCACCACCTGCAAAAAACCGGAGAGAAATAGGGAGATCTTCTGTTGATTCGCAGATAAATGTTGTTCCCAGACGCCCCCTCACAAGAAAGGAAAAACGGCCGGGCAAACTTACAATCATCTCTCCGCTTGTCAGATACTGGGCAAAGCTTGTGGATGAACCCAGCACTTCGTTGGTCCCTCGTAATTCCAGGTCATAGTAGTATCCTTTTGTCGGACGCATGAGGTTGTCGTATTGCCGGCTTGAATAGCGGACTCCCGGCAAGACGATAAAGGCGTTCGTTGTTTGGTCGCCTGCCCAGGAATTTTCTTTTTGCATCCTCAAGTATAACGATCCTAATCGTTCATGACCCAAAGTCCGCACATGCTCCCCTTCCAGCGATATGACGTTAGTTGTCTGGTCGGAAAGGTTTTCACGTTGAAGCCCGAATGTGAATAAGGTAAAGCTTTTAAAATCTTTTTTGTCAGGAAGAATATACCGGGCTGCAAAACCCTGGAGTTTTTCGCTCAGCCTTATCTCTGTTTCAAATTTATGCCCTGAAGCGAGAAAATTAAAATCGTTATAAATTAATGTACCCCTTACCCCCGTATCCGTCCCATATCCGAGGCCAAATTTAAACCGTTTTGGTGGGGATGAAAAAAGTTTAATTTCAATAGGCACACGACTATCCTTAGCCTCTTCTTTTAATGGGTTTATCGTTACTTCCTTAAAACGGTCAGCACTGATAAGATTAAATTGTGTATTGGCAATTTTTTCATAGGAAAAAACGTCACCTGATTTGAAATCAAGGAAACGTTCAAGAAAAGCTACCGGGTAGAGAGGCATACCCACAAAGTTAACATCTCCAAAGCGGTATTGTGGACCTGTTTGAAAAACGAGATTAATTTCTGACGATAATGTGTCCAGGGCAATCTTAATGGTATGTATAGAAAAATCGGCATCAAGATAACCAAGGGCAATTGCTTTGCTCTTTGTCAATCCTTTTATCTCTTCGTACTTATCTTGCCGGAGGATATCTCCTTTATGCAGGGGGAACCGGTCAACAAATTCAGTAAGCGCCGGCTCGCGCGAACCGGCGCCCTCGATATATATTGACACTTTATCAATATATACAGGGTCGCCTTTCGTTACATTGACATGCAACTCATACGGACCTTTTTCAGGCGTTTCCATTGCAACAGAGATATCCGGTTTGTAATACCCGAAAACTTCGAGGGCATCTCTTACCTTTTCGGGTATCTGACGCTCAAAGCGTGTCAACCATGTCATATCTACTTTTCCATCTTTTATTAAACCTTCAGGGAGTTTCAGTGCAGTTTTGACGTTTTGAAGTTCTTCGCCTGATAGCCCGTCAATTGTAACTGTTACTAATGCCGGTTCATCGGCAGCATATGATAATGTTGCAAAGATACATATACAGAGAACAATAATGTTCCGCTTCAGCAATATAGAAATGCCTCCATCCCGGATTAACATAATTATTACGAATTACGAATATGGTTGAAAGTCCGTCATATTATGAGAGCCCTTGATTCCATGATGAAAATTTTATCATACCAATGCATGAATTACCAATAATATAGCGGATGGCAGGGCAGACAGCAGGAACTGAACACCAAAAACAAAAAAATCATTATGATAATTTACACTTTTAGATATATTATACCTATCCAGATAAGGACTGCTGCGAATACTATTAAGTAAGTAAATAGAAACTATACAATCAGGGAAAAATTGAAAATGTTCGAGACACGAAACTTATTGAAATCATTAAGTGCGCCTGTCGTGACTCGAACACGAAACCTACAGATTAGAAGTCTGTTGCTCTATCCTGATTGAGCTACAGGCGCATGAGATTTGTAATTATAGTTATTTTCCTTTACCATTTCAAGATAATCATTGCATCAGAGAAAAAAAGAGTTTGGAAGGCGGAAGGATAAAATAGCTGAAAATATGGTGGCTTCTTTCATTATACTATTGCAAAAAAAGTAAATGAAGGTTATCTTTTTAAAGTCTACGATATGAATGATTCCGTCAGGAATGAGTTTTCCATAAAATAATGAGGTGAAGAATGGGTAGTGTTTTAAAATGGAGAAAAAAGAAAATCAGAAAACACAAATATAGAAAATTAAGAAAAAGAACGAGACACCAGCGGAGAAAGTAAAGATCGCATAATCTTCATATTTTCTTCGTCCATATTGCCCATCTTTGGGGTTTCCATGATGCCGTAAAGATGGGCAACCCTTTTGCCCCCTTACCTATGTGCCGGTGTCTGTCCACATTGCTGTCAAGCATTTTGTTTATTGAGCTTGCTGTCATTTTGATACCGGTTTCCACTCCTTTCTCTCCCATGACCGAGGGTTTTTAACGAATATCCGTATCACACCGTAGTGTAATCTTTTCGATTCCCTTAATGTCCATTCAAAGCCTTTTGAAATTGAAATATGGGAACCTGTCTTCCTGTTGCATAAAAGATATTGCATAAAATGCTTGCAAATAATACAGGAAAAATGCAGAATAGTTGCATTATGGCTAAAGAGACAATCGGTATCATTGTTGGCGGCGGTCCGGCACCCGGAATCAACGGGGTCATAAGTTCTGCAACTATAGAGGCTATCAATCAGGGAAAAACAGTGCTCGGAATTATGGGTGGGTTCAAAAACCTCTTCGAAGGTAACGTGAACTGCGTTTTGCCCCTCACCATTGAAGACGTATCAAGACTGCATGCAACGGGCGGCTCAATACTGCGAACATCTCGCGATGCCCCCGAAAATGCAAAAGAGAAATTTAAGATACTCATGGCAACGCTAAAGAAATTAGGTATAAAGTACCTTATTACCATAGGTGGCGAAGGTACTTGCTTCATGGCAAAATGGATAGAGATGGAAGGCAGGGGATCAGTAAATGTTGTGCATACACCAAAAACCATCGACAACGATATTCCTATTCCTGGCGGTATCTCAACCTTCGGGTACCAGACAGCCCGTCATGTAGGTGTTGAGCTTGTCAGCAACATTATTGAAGATGCCCGGACTATGGGGAGATGGTATTTTATCAGCACTATGGGAAGACATACAGGCCATTTGGCCCTGGGGATCGGGAAAGCCTCAGGGGCTACAATAACACTTATCCCCGAAGAATTCCCGGAGGCTAAGGTATCGATACGCAAAGTAGCTGACATCCTTACGGGATCAATAATAAAAAGACACACCATGGGAAGAGACTATGGTGTTGTAATAATTGCTGAAGGCATCGCTGAAAGATTCGATATGGATGAGCTTGCCAAGTGTGAAAGCGTTGAGAAGGATGAAATAACCGGTAAAATAAGATTGCCCGATATACAGCTTGGCAGGGTCTTAAGAGAAGTGGTGCGAAATAACCTGCGTACAATCGGTATCGCTTCTCCTATTGTCAGCATGAATATAGGGTACGAATTAAGGGCAGCGCCTCCTATTCCATTCGATATTGAATATACGAGAAACCTTGGGTACGGGGCAGTGCGCTACCTTCTTAAGGGTGGTACCGGTGCAATGATCGTGGTATACGAGGGACGCATTATCCCTGTTCCCTTTGTTGAGATGTTTGATTCAAAGGGTCGGATAAAGATTCGAAAAGTTGATATAAATTCTGAGCTTTATGAAGTTGCAAGGAAATACATGATACGGCTTGAAAAAGAGGATTTTGAAGGAGATCGCCTTAAAAAACTTGCGGCCACGGCCAAAATGAAACCTGAGGAATTCCGCACACGATTCAATTACATAATCGAAGAACCGACCCGTTAATGCTTTATCCCAAAAGAAGAACAGTTCCTTTTACAATCAATTACTCTGTTTTACCACTTATCTCTTCAGGATTTTTTCTTGAAAAGGGTATATAGAATATTTTAATTTTCTCGCTGTCCATACCGAACAATCCGGAGAGGAATTCAAAACTGAATTTACCTTTCTCGTCTTTACATTCTATGAGAAATGCGAGTCTTGTCCTGTAATTCTCACCGTCATTTTCTGATGCTAAAAGACCGTAGAGGATATTAGCCGAAATTTTATCTTCAGTCTCAATACGTTCATAAAGAGAGAACAGCGGTCTAATAATTTTATCTGCTTCAGGCGCCCTTAGAGGCACAGGTGAAAGAACGCTGGTTCTCGTTACCCCTCCTTTTTTCCTCACTTCAAAGAAAGGCCAGACATTATAGAATATACCCTCCTCGTCTTCGATATACCGGTTTAATAATAAAACACGTTTCCTTACAAACCGCTCCTCTCCAGCATAATACTCCGATTCGTGATACCCGAAAGGCCACAGGAAACCGAACGTTTTATCCTTTTCTTTCCGTTCATTGTAGATTAAGGGAAAAATACTGTACCCTTCTGTTTCCTTGCCTTTTGTGAAGGAGAAAAAGGGCCAGAGGATATCCCATTTTTCTCTGTCAGGATTCTGCGTATGGGCATAGAATGGAAACATGATATAGTGTGTCGTCCTTGTTTTTGAGTCGTTTTCAGACCTTAAATAAAAAGGGATAGCATAGAGAGCACGGATGGGGTCATCAGTATCCAGATTTTTGTCATCCTTTGCAAAAAAGGGCCACAGGAAAAAACCTGTTTTTCTCACCCCTTTCTGCTCCCTGTATCCGGCAAGAGGCCATGCCTTAAATCCTTCAGTGTTCCCCGAATAAACAGAGAAAAAGGGCCAGAGGATGTTGTGTTTTGTGCTGCCGTCCTTTTCGATATAACTGTACAGAGGCCACATAAAGAACCCCATTTCATCCCTGCCGAATCGATCATACAATTTTCCAAAAAAAGGGAAAAATCCGAAATAACTCCCTTTCGGGGACTTGCCCCTGAATAGGAAGATAAAGGATGAGTCATTGTTTTCTTCATCGCCTTTCGACATGTAGAAAGGGACGAAGTAGGATTTGTCTTTCGTTATTTTACCGAAAGGATACAGATAGTTATATACCCCGCCGTCCACGGAGTCATAGGAAAAAAGAAGCGGGCTGATAACAAGCCGGGTATTGTTATCCTGTTTCTTGTATGAAATAAAGCTGCCGAGATAACGCTTTTCATCATTAAATTCCCACGACAGGGGCCATAATGCATGGGCTGTTACCGGAAAGAAAAAGAGTAAAAGCAGAAATTTCCACATTAAACACTAAAAGAACATACCGAATATAGTGCCAAGAATTGTAACGGGCGTCATCTCCTGGATACCTTCTGCCGCCTTCTGAACCTTTTTTACAGCCTTTTCTGTTTCAATAAACAGACTATCGTCTTTTGCCAATCTTCCCAATGTGCCTTCGCCTTTTTTAATCCCGTCTGTCAGATCTTTTATGTTTGTGATAGTTGCCTTTGCTTCGTCATATATTGCTTCGTCTTTAACGAGTTTACCGATAGTCCCCTTGCCCTGTTCGATATCGGCAGAGATGTTTTTGAGGACACTTACCGCTTCTCTGGCATCGTTATATAATTTTTCGTCTTTCACAAGTAAGCCCAACGTACCCTTCCCTGACTCAACATCTTTTACCATCAGTTTTAACCCGGACATCGTTTCATCTACATTGGAAACAACCCGGCTTATATTGCCTTTGTTTTCTTTTATAAGGTTTTTAAAGTCACCGCTGACCTCCTGAAAATTTTCAATACCCTTCCTTATGTCAATCTTCTCCTTCTCACCTATGATGCCTTTTAATTCACCCATCGTCTCACCAAAATTCTTTGCAGCTCCATTCACAGAAGCAAAGAGTTGTTCTAAATCAGGGGCTTCGGCAACATCTTGAATTCTTCCGCCCCGGGCCAATATTTTTTGATCATTTCCGGGTGTAATTTCGAGGAATTTATCCCCAAGAATGCCCTGAGATCTAATGGAAATCTTGCTGTCTACAGGGATTTTCACGCTACCCCTTATGGTGAGCGTTGCAAGGGCTTTAAAACCATCAAGTGAAATTTTTTTAATTTTTCCAATCTCCACACCTGCAATTTTAACAGGTGTTTTCACGTCAAGCCCGGTTGCATTAATAAAAACAGCGGTAAGCTCATAGCCGTGCTCACTGAAAACTCCATATTTTCCGATTCTGAATGACATATAGAACAAAATGAGTATCCCTATCAGAATCATAATGCCTACCTTTAATTCTGAAGAAACCATCCGGTTGCTCATATATCTCCCCCTGTAAAACCTGGTATTTTTGTTGCATTTAAAAATTCTTTTGTTGCTTCGTTGGTACTCCTCTTAATATCATAGGGGGTACCGTATTCAATGATCTTTCCGTTATAGAGCATTGCAACCTTGTCAGCAATTCTGAACATGCCCAGTATATCATGACTTATGACGAGATATGTTTTTTTAAAATATGTCTGAGTTTGCTTAATTAAATCCAGTATTGTGAGTGAGATAATGGGATCAAGAGCGCTTGTCGGCTCATCAAAGAGTATTATCTCAGGGTCTAATACAAGCGCCCTGGCAAGCCCCACTCTTTTTCGCATACCTCCTGAAAGCTCTGACGGCATTTTTTCTGAGGAACCTGTTAAACCAACCTGTTTTAACCTTTCCTCAACGGTGCTCATAATCTCATTTTCAGTCATTTTTGTATGCTCGCGAAGCGGAAAGGCAACATTGTCGAAAAGATCCATTGAGTCAAAAAGCGCTGCCTCCTGAAAAAGCATTCCGAATTTCATTCTTATGTTGTTCATATCTCTTTCGCTGAGGGTCGTTGTTTCCACACCATCTATCCATATTTCACCGCTATCCGGTTTGATGAGGCCTATAACATTTTTCAGCAGCACACTTTTTCCACCACCACTCTTTCCAATAATAACGGTTATCTTTCCTGCTTCCACCTCAAGATTTATCCCATCAAGCACCTTCTGCTCACCGAAACTTTTCTGTAAATTAATTATTTTTATTGCTATATTGTCCATGGCTTCCTAAAGAATAAATCAAAACATCAATGATGTAAGCACATAATCAGAAATCAATATAGAGACACTTGAAATAACAACCGCTTCAGTTGTTGATTTTCCTACACCCTCTGCCCCGCCACTTGTATAAAATCCTTTGTAACAGGAAATCAAACTGAGGATTATTCCAAAACAGGCTGCCTTTATAAGGCCATTGTAAATATCATCGAGATCCAGATGCTTTATTATTTTGGTGATAAATGCACCCTCATTAATACCCAGGAGTTTCACCCCCACAATATATCCCCCGAGGATACCAACAAAATCAGATATGATAGTCAATACGGGCAGCATAAAAAATGCTGCTACAACCCTCGGAACAACCAGATATTTTACCGGATTAAGGGCCATTACCGTCAAAGCATCTATCTGCTCGGTAACTCTCATTGTTCCAAGTTCTGCAGCCATGGCCGAACCTGCCCTCCCTGTTACCATAAGGGCCGTAAGCACCGGACCGAGCTCTCTCGTCATACTCAATGCTACCGTTGCCCCAACAAGCCCTTCACCTCCAAACTTTCTGAAACCGTGATATGATTGAAGGGCAAGCACCATTCCGGTAAAAACTCCGGTAATGATTACAATAACGGAAGAATTTACACCGATAAATTCCATTTGTTTAAAGATATAGTTCAGCTTAAAAGGCCTTCTGAAGGTTTGATGTACGGTTTCAAGGAACATTGCCCCGATGCTTCCAAGTTCTTTCAAGGCTTCCGTAATTTGCAAGAAGGGATTGTAATGTATAGGCTTTTTACTGTACATAAATTCTTGGAACCCTTTTTGATATTTTACATAGTATTTCGTATGGAATTGTTCCTGTATGTTCAGCGATCTCGTCTGCTGTTATCGCATCACGAATACCGCTTCCCAAAAGAATAACCTCTTCCCCGACAGTAATATTATCTTTATCTGTTACATCAACGAGCAGCCAGTCCATACATATCCTTCCTACAACATTACACCGCTTATCATTAATGAGAACTGACCCCTTATTTGAGAGCGACCTGGGATAACCATCTGCATAGCCAACCGGTATGTATGCAATCCTCGATTTTCTCTCTGTTATAAAAGTTCTCCCGTAGCTGAGTGAGGAACCTGGAGGAAATTCTTTTATAAGCGCTATCCTGGAGGAAAACTTCATAACAGGCTTTACGTGCAATATCTTTGAAAGGCCTTTCGATGGATAAGAACCGTAGAGTGCAATACCAACACGGATCATATTAAAGTACGCCTCGGGATATTGTGCTATAGCACCGCTGTTCGCCATATGAATAAGCTCAGGATTAATACCATTCTTTTTGAGAAGCTGTAAAGCTTTATTAAAGGTTGCTATCTGATTGAAACCATATTCATCCCTGTTTTCAGAGGAAGAAAAATGGCTCATGCAGCCTTCAACTTCTATTTTGCAGGGTTCTTTTATCTCTCTGATTACAACGGGCAGCTCGTCAGGGTTAAAACCAAGTCTTCCCATGCCTGTATCTACTTTTATATGGATTTTCAGGGTTTCATCATGAGTCAGCGATTCTTCCTTCAGCCTTTGAAGCATATTGATATCATACACAACGGTTGTAAGCTTGTTTTTATAGAGATATTCAATCTCATCCCATATTAATATGCCGCTCATCACAAGTATGGGTATAGTGATGCCATTATTCCTCAACTCTATTCCTTCGTCGGTTGTGGCAACACCGAGATAATTTACACCAAGAGATTCAAGTTTTCGGGCTATTTCAACTGCCCCGTGACCGTAAGCATCAGCTTTTACTACACAAAGGGTTTTTACATTATGCGGCAATAATATTTTAATCGCCCTGTAGTTCTGGTCAATCACATTTAAATCTACATATGCCCGGGCTCTCTGGTTGTTTATCATGATAATTTTTTAAATATCCTTTCATAGGCTGCAACTGTTTTTGACAGTTCATTATCCCCATGGGAAAGTGTAACAAACGAAGCCTCAAATGAACTCGGGGCAAAGAATATCCCCTCTTCAAGCATCAGTTTAAAGAATCTCTCATAGAGGGTGCGGTCTGCGGAAAGAGCAGAGATGTAATCATGGACATGGTCATCAGAAAAAAAGCCCGTAAACATACCGGTAATACTGTTTATCGTGTATGGAATGTCATACTTCAGGGCAATTTCAAGTATGGCATTTTTTAGCTCGTTGCCGTATTTACCTATTAATTCATATACTTGCGAATTATTCTTCAAGTAATTAAGCATATATATGCCGGCCCTTACAGCAATCGGGTTTCCTGACAAGGTACCTGCCTGATATACATCTCCGAGAGGTGAAACCCTCTCCATAATCTCCTTTTTCCCGCCATAAAGACCTATAGGGAAACCTCCGCCGATAATTTTTCCCATACAAGTTATGTCGGGAGTAATGTCGTATAGATGCTGAACCCCGCCGAAGGCAACCCTGAATCCCGTTATAACCTCATCAAAAACAAGAAGGATATGCTTTTTCCTGCATAACTCCTCAACTTTATAAAGAAAGTCATTTTCCGGCAAAATCACGCCCATGTTGCCCATAACAGGTTCTAAAATGATACATGCAATATCCTGATTTTCTTCAACAATATTTGAAACTGAATCGATGTGATTAAAATCGGCTATGTACGTGTGTCTGGCAAGGTCTTCCGGTATGCCCTTGCTGTCCGGTACGCCAAATGTGGCAAGACCGGAGCCTGCCTTGACGAGAAGGCTGTCCACGTGTCCGTGGTAGCACCCTCCGAACTTGATAATACCATCCTTTCCGGTAAACCCCCTCGCAACCCTTATGGCGCTCATTGTAGCTTCAGTGCCTGAACTGGTAAGCCTCATAAGTTCTATTGACGGGAAAGCGTCTGCAATGAGTTGTGCCAGTTCAATTTCGTAAGGGTGACATGCGCCGAAGCTTGTTCCATCTTCCAGCGCAATTTTGATTTCATTGATGAGTCCGTCATCAGCATGTCCGAGGATTATTGCACCCCATGAAGCTACATAGTCGAGGTAAGCATTGCCGTCAACATCATACAGATATGCGCCCTTCCCTTTTTTTACATAGAAGGGTGTATCATGAACCGATTGAAAAGCCCTTACAGGACTGTTGACACCGCCGGGCATCAGCCTTTGAGCTTCATTAAAATATTTTTCTGATTTTTCTTTATTCATGACTTACCGTCAGTGCAATTTTTTTGAACTCCCTCTTGCTGAAAAACATCCGATAATCTTTTATGCCAATTTTTTCTGATATGCGTTGGGCGATATCATTGCATTCCTTCATGCTCTTTCCGTGTATCATGGTGTATATGTTGTACTGCCAGTATCCTCCCCTGTCCCTTTCGTAGCAGTGACTTACCTCAGAGAAGGAGGCCATTATTTCACCTGTTTTTTCAATATCTTTTTCCGCATTCCACACGACCATTGCATTGTGCGTATAGGATGCCTTTCGGTGATAGAGGATGGCGGCTATCCGTCTGATAACACCTTCATTTTTCAGATTCCTTAAGCGCTCTATAAGTTCATCCTCGCTTATGCCTATCCCCAGTGCGATTTCTTTATATGGATTTTCGGTTAACGGAAAGTCATCAGGTAGTTTTTTTAAGATTTTTTCCACAGTGTCTATCTTACACATCAACAGAGGTCTTTTCAAATGAAAAGTAAGACAAGAGGCAAGGCCTTTTTACTCTCATCCATATTTATATGTAATAACCGCTGGTCTTTTAACTTCTCCTTTGCGGAGGAGCGAGTGCAACACCGCTTCTCATGATACGAACCACAGGGCTGTGTCCGTGCTGAAAAACTCCACCAGCGGAATTCCCTGCCCTCCCACAAGCAACACATGTGCATCGGGATAACGATTGCGAAAACGGGTCAAACCCACCGCTTTGCCGCTTCTACCGCTTTTTACTTCGATAGCCCAGATGTCACGCCCTCTGGATACGACGAAATCGACTTCATGATCCCCCTCCCGCCAGTAGGTAATAGTATATTCCACCGAATTAAGGTTGTTGCATAGATGTGCGCCTACAGCGTTTTCCACAAGGCGTCCCCACCAGATCGTATCATCGAGGGAATAGGAAAAGCTTCGCGTAGAAAGGGCGTTCACCAGGGCATTGTTCCAGAGCACCAGCTTCGGACTGCTACCGCGCTTACGCTGTAGCCCCCGCGAGAAAAGCTCCAGACCACTGGCAAGAAATGCGTATTCAAGTAGTTTCAGATAGTGGGCAAGTGTGGTGGTGTTGCCGGCATCATGAAGCTGGCCCAACATTTTTGTGTAAGAAACAAACTGGGCAGGAAGCGTGGCCGCTAAGGCAAAGAGATGACGCAGTAGCACCGGCTTGGCGACTTTGCTCATCTGCATAACATCCCGCGCCAGAACGGTCTCGATAAGGGAATCGGTAATATAGCGCTTCCATGAAGTCTCGTTATCAATGAATGCTGCCGCCCCAGGATAGCCGCCAAAATAGATCCATTGCTCCAGGCTCCAGTTGAAGGCATCGCGGCACTCCAAATACCCCCAATGATTACATCGGTGCAAAAAGAACCTGCCTGCAAGACTCTCCGACAATCCTTCCTGCATCAACAAAGCGGATGATCCAAGAATCAATACGCGAACCTCCGGGAAAGCGGGGCGACTATCCCAGAGAAGTTTGAGGGTTTCGCTCCATCCCCGTACTTTTTGAAGCTCATCGAGAATGAGAATTACCGGAGCACCAGATGCGGTACCGTCGGCAATGGCCCGGCGCCATTGTGTCTCGATCCAGGTCGTGTCTAAAGGCACAGGGCTGTCGGCAGTGGCATATATCGTGGAAATGTTGATAGACTCTTGAATCTGTCGGGCGATAGTAGTCTTTCCCACTTGCCTGGGGCCGATCATGGCATGAATAACTGTGGTCGGGTGGGAAAGCTCAGCGTAAAGGGTTGAGAACAAGGAACGTTGGTACCTCATAATATGCTTATATCACAGTGTTTTGAGTTATGCAAACAATTTTACTCAATGGTTGAGTAAAATTGCTCAATGACATCTGGCTTCTTTCACATGGCATTACGCAATGTAGCGGAATCAGACGGAGGAATGGCTACAACCCTTTATTTCTACTGGCTTTGTGGCGGATTATGGATTTGTAGACACAGTGTCTACAAATTGCCTGAAGGGGTTTTTAGGGTGGCTGGAGGCGGCAAATTAGTCTGCCAGGATTCAAAATTCAAGGGCAGACCCTTTATCTTTCTCTAAGCGGATGGCCCTTTTGGCTTTTTCTCTTCCAGGTAAGATGAATTTTCACCATAATCATGAACTTCTCCTGCCAGGACGACTTCTTCTTGTATGTGAGGAACCACGATCTCCTCAGGAGTTATCCATACCGCTTTATTGTCACGCCATACAGCTATGGGATAGCCACGCCGTTTATGCTCAGCCATAACCTCGGCAACGGCTTCCTTCAACGCCATTTCTGCTTTTATCTCAAGAGGCAGGTCTTTTACGCCTTTCTTCTGTCTTGTTTCCTTTTTCATTTTACCTCCGCCAAAGCCAGTATAGTCCTAAACGTGCTATCATTTATGACCGTCAGTATACCATTTTTCTCATGAGCGATGATACGAGGTTCATTGGTAGAATTGTCAAACATTATCAAGGAATCGAGGAGTGGCCGATATACATGGAAAAGATTGTGCAAACCTCCTCCCCGCTGGTGTGAGAGCTTGATATACAATGCTTTTTATTCACAATGTCTTCCTCTCTTAACCTCTTTTATATCGGTAGATACTCTCCGCTGCCGATTATGACATGACCTCTGGAGTTGAAGATTGTTCCATCTCCGGCTTCATCGACATAGTAATATCTGGTTGTTCCGTCAGTCATACGGACTATCCTCTGTGTAATTATATTTTGATACAATTCTTTTTATAACATATTGTAAATCGTTTCTCATTAAGGACAACTATGCATCGGCTAACTTTGTTTTTGTAAGCTCCGTTTTGATTTCATAAGATGGTTGGGCAAAATCATCCTTTTTCTTAATGAGGAGCCACTCTTTTTCTTTCCCTTTCAGTCCCGTTAATATGAATGCTCCCTTAAGCTTGTTTCCGTTAAGAATGAACTCTATGTGTTTTTTGACCATATCTATAGCAATTGGCGTATAGTCACCTGAATCCCAGATGAGAACAGGGCCGGCGCCATATTGTCCATCCGGGATTATCTCCTCGAAAGTACCGTATTCAAGCGGGTGGTCGTCAACCATGATGGCAAGCCTTTTATCCTGAGGTGACATGGAAGGCCCCTTTGGAACAGCCCAGGACTTGAGTACTCCATCTATTTCGAGCCTGAAATCGTAATGAAGTTTTTTGGAATGATGTTCATGGATTACAAAGATCGGCATGAGTATATAATAACACAACAGGGCGTTTTATTTAAATGTCACAAAGTTTTAGTATATGCAAAAAAATGGAATGGCCGGAACACTGTTTCCCTCGCTGCTCCGCTACGCTTCCTTACCCTTGCAACGGTTCACATCCATTCGGTCTTCTAACTTGCCGCTGGGCTTCGAACAAATCAGGCCGGCCCAGACACGGCACTGGCCGCGGGCACATTACTGCTTACCGGCAGGGTGCCCAAGGCATGCTTGAAGTCACGACTCACGAAAAGTTCTTCCTGCTCATGATTCAAAACATATTATCGCATGTTGTTTGGGCAACAAACCGTCAACGACTGACCCTTGGGGTTTCTCATCTAACGTATGCCACATTAATTGTTGAGTCACTTCTTAAGGCAGGCCCGAAGCGCCTCATCGATTTCTGGCAAGTATTTGGTCTCGCTATCCATATTTCCAAAATAACCATATATCGCTCGGGTCCAGAAAATTCTATCTTCATCGGGTATGCTCTCCAAAACCTTATATGCATCAGGAGATAACAGCAGAAGTGTCAACTCGTCATTCACCCGTCTTGCTTTCAGAAGACTAACCAACGCGTCATAGTCGCGGAAGGAGTATCCAATGGCAATTACGAGTTTTGCATGCTCACAACATCGGGAGAAGTAATCGTAAGCAGTCAAATAGGGCTCCGATGTGGCCACTTTATTACCAGCCGGATAGATGATTGTATTTTGGTATTCATCTGAATCAACGACATCGTACATAGGTAATGATTGCATGATTTTTCCTGTCGATGTCACGCGCATCCAATTTACTGATCCATGAAGCTTGAAAAGGACAAGCTTCCGGCGCTGAGGCTCGGAACCGACGCTAAATGTCTGATCAATCGTTTTCGAAAGCACGGTAAGTGCCTTTGCGAGATCATCTGACTCAGTCTCACCAACCATGGGTGCTCTGATTCGAAGCGTCTCAAACTCACTGGGGGTCCAAATTGTTTCTCGGCCCCACTCCTCCATACCATCGATGAGATCATAATGACGAGGATAAGCTTGCTCATTACAAAAACTTTCAATTGCCAAATCATAGTTCGTGGTGAATACAGGCAAGCAGTAGACTGCTGAGTCCACATGGGAGAATATGGTGTCAAATAGAGGTTGATACACCTCTATAGTCCTTTTGACATCGATAGTGCGATACTCTCGGATAATAGAATGCCGTATTAAGGATCGTAATCTGGCAGCATCACTCCAGTCTGCCTGGAATGTCGGTTTGCTTTGGAACACGAATGATGACACGTAGTCTAAGCTCAAAAAAGTCTCAAGATCCCCCATGATCGACTCTAAATCGTGCCCTCTGGCTGATACGAGAATTGATAATAAATTAGCAAAATCTCCAGCCTCAGTGTCTTCAATAAGTCTTGTGACAAATTTCTCCATAACAGGTTTCCCAAGAGGAACTGATGCACCAGCACCGAGAAATAGAATGACAGGTGATTGCGTAATAGTTGTGTTTAGTGGCATAGGTTCCTCATGTTTGTTGCCTCTGTAACGGAGTTCTTTGATCTGATCTGTCTATCCTTTTCAATATCGCCAGCGTATCTCACCGCATTTGCACTGAACATATTCACCGCTTTCTGCGTCGGCGAACCAGACCCCCATGCCACATGACGAGCATTTAAAACACTCAAGAGCTGTCTCGCAGCTATCCAACAACTTTGCGGCCTCAGCACTTACGAGGTTGAATGTGTGACTGGCTCGGTTAGCCCATGCGACCAACAGCCTATCTACTTTCTCGAATGCCTCGATCGCATCGGAGTGACCAACATACTTCTTTTCCGCTTTTTTCTGAAAGCATATCTTCCCGTCGGCCACAAAGCGTTCAAGAAAGTCATGGGCCAACCTTCTATCGTTCTTCTCACCACGCAAGAATGGCAATCTAATCTGCAGTTTCTCAGCAATGAGTGCGAGCTCGATGTCCATTATTTTCCGCGCGTCATTGCCGGCCGCATCTGGACGCTCTTTCAACAAAGCACGAGCATCATCAAAGGTCGTCGTCCTGTGGGACCAACGTATACCAATGTTTGGGGTCTCGTAAGGCAATAGCGTCTTGAAATTCCAATTCTTTCCATCAAGTTGTTGACGAAGTTCGGTGTACCACTCGCGGTCATGTGTAAAAATTAGGAGATGTCGCTTACCAAAATACTTCTCCAAGACATCGATGATCATGCCTCGGTGATTCCGGTCAAAGCTTACCACTACGTCATCGAGCACCAAAAGGTGGTCATTGTGTGACTCTCTCTTAGCCATGGCCAAAAAGATGCAGAGACCAAGACTATTCCGATAGCCTTCGGATAAGGTCAGCCGGGGCGAATCCTGTTCGATGCCGTGGAATATAAGACCTATGTCGATAGCTTTATCTGTCTCATCCGGAAGATAAAGGTGTACGTCCTTTATTGGTTCGTTCGGATGTAAGATTGCCCACATATCCCGCACGTCCCCCGAGATATCATCGATTACCATCCGTGAGCGTAACCTGATCTCGTCTCGAATAGCTTGTTCCAGAGAGTTGATAAAAGAGATAAGTGCCTCCGCACGAGCTACGGAAGCCGTCTGTTCAGAAATCACAAGCAGGGATTTGGCGGTCTCAACTAGGCCTTTATCAGTTGACAACTGCTGAACCTCAACAGGTGCTTCCTTTGAAATAGCGCCCGAGGCATCGATCAAGGGCAACAACTTTTCTTCGATCGTCTTCAAATCTTTTTCTTCACACGATGTACGAAGTGCCTCGGCATCGATTTTATCGAGGCATATGAAATTATCTGCCAGTAACCCCTTTTGGCATTCGGCCTTCCATGATTTCACGTCTTCTTTGTTGAGATTAGTCTTAAGCAACTTTACCGCATCAGATAGATACCCAATTTCACTCTTGCGTTCATCGAAGATACCAGTGATTTTCGTGAGGCGCTCCTGCTCACCCTTAATGTGTGTGCGAAATACATCCACTGGAATCATCCGGCCACAAGCTGGACATTTTATTTCTTTCTCGTCAACCAGTTTTCCCATGAATGAAGCCGTTTTTTGAAGGACTTCTATCTTTTCATTGATGAGTGGTTCCACTACTTTCGTGAGCTCGGCATTGGCTGCGCGTATGCTATCGAGATGGCTTTTGAGGTCGAGCGCAGCTGCGTCCCGCAGTATGAGGTATTGCTTCTGATCTGCTGAGAACTGTGCAATCCGGCTGGTGATCTCGGTAGCCAGCTCTGTGCAGTGCGACAAAACGTCTTTTGTGGCAGTTTCGCCCGTGCAGTAATTGGAATGAAGATCTTCTATTGTCTTGAATATCTGGTCATCACTGTCGGTGCCGAAAACTGACTTTCTCTTTTTTTCGACCTCATTGAGAGTCGCTTTTGTGGCTGTCAGCTTGGACTGTTCCTCAACGAACTTAGCGAGTTGTCTCAAATTCTCTGCAGCTACCTCCATCCCGTGAAGGCCGAGGAGTGGTAACAAGGCAGAATACTTAGCGCCCTTAGTGTTGTGGATGAATGCAGCAACCTCGTCCTGTCGCAGTATTGTGCGTCCATAGTCCCAAGTGTTCATGGCGACGGGGTCGTCACCTAAACTCTTTGCGGAGCCATCTGGATTGATCTGAATTTTGAGTTTAGAGTCGTCACTGAAAGTAAACACCAACTCAGTCTTTTCTTCTTTTGGTTTGTGAGTATTAGGAATTGCTCTTTCTTGACGCTTGCCGCTGTACTCGTGAGTCAGGTGCCCTATTTTCCCCCTGTTGAGTACATACTCGATGGCGTCTACGAAGCATGACTTGCCAGCGCCATTTGCTCCATAGACGACCATAGATTTACAGTCCGAGTCTAACGCAACTGCATCAGCAGCCCCGCGGAACCACGATAGCTGGATACTCTTGACCCTCATTCCTTTGCCTTAGTCTCGGGCACCATGTCCAAGATGAGCTTTTTTGCAATACTTCTGAGCGCAGTGGCTGAAAGCTGGTGTTCACTGAATTCCTCTCGAAGTAGTTCGTGGATGTTTACTAAAACAGCATCAGTTACGATACCCAGACCGTGGGCTTTGACGACAGAGGTCGTAATCCAGTCAACACCATTCGACTTCACTTCCCCCCCCCGATATATAGACAAACCTTTTAGGTCAGGTTCCGCAATCATACATTTTCACCCCATCTTTGTAAATCAATCGTCGGTGAATCGCTTAATACACATGGCTGGGACGTTGTTTTCTGCACTGGACAACTTGCAAGTCCTTTCGTCAATCCCTTCGAATAATACCGGAAAAGCAGTCCTCCATTGCCTCCCCCTTACTGTATCCAAGAATACTAACCCCATGAAATGAATAATGCAAATGATTTTGTGTAGTGAATCAGGGTTTGACCGGGACATCCTGAATTGCACACCCTCTTGTCTCTGGCGAAAAGGATTTTCATTTCACTACCTCCCAGTGACCGCCTTTGGCCGGCCCCACGCGACACAGACGGCCTTGCTTGCGCAAACGGGCAATCTGTTTCTCCACTGCACGGGTTGTAATGCCAAGGGTATCCGCCAGTTCAGGAATGGTCTGCTTTCCATTAACCGAAAGCAACCTGACTATCCGTTCTTCTGTTTTCCCCGAACTTTTCCCCGAACTTTTCCCCGAACTCTCTTCGGTGATTCTTTCCGGTTCCTTCGGGGTTGAGGTTTTATCGATAGCCTTATCCAGCCCGGCATAAGATGGCCTGTTAAAAGCAGCGGTAAAGATTTGGGCTACTTCGCTGAATTGTACCGTCGGTTCCTCAGCAAGAATGAGGCGCATTCCTCGCCCCCAAGTCTCGACCATCTGGATACGGCGGAGCAATTCGGCAACAAGGGGGTTCCGCCTTTTGGAAACATTGCCTTTACGTATTCTGTCAATTGTCAAGCCACCATAAAGCCCACCGGGATTGCGGATTTCGACGCGGTCTTTGAAAATGGCTATTTGCACATAGTCCGAGTCGCGATAGTCGCGATGACAGAAGGCGTTGATAATTGCCTCGCGCATAGCCGCTACTGAAATTTCAGGCACATCCACGCGGTAGAGGCCATCGAGTTTCATGCCGATGTGAATATTCTTGAGAATGTATTTCTGCGCTTCTTCGATAAGCTCCAGAATGTCGCCGGTAAAATCGTGACGGTCAATAATTGTTGCCGTATCCGTTGAGGCAAAAACAGCGCAGCGCAGTTGAAGCGTAGGTTTTTTGGCAAAAAAGAGAGGAGCTGCATTGAGCAATTGTCCATCCTGCATAAGGCTCAGTTTCTCCAGTACATTTGAGACATTGTCCCATGCCAGACCGGTCCGCTTCACAAAGGCCCTTATTTTTCTTTCATTAAGTTCTTTGATGGAGGTTTTGCAGGGCTCGTTATCCCAGCGGAGCGCCTCGCGGTTTCTCGCAAGGATAAGGTTTTCAAGTTCTTTTGCGGTAAGGTGTCTATCCTCATCGGCCACGCGCATGTAAGCCCTGTCGTATGCAAAATAGGGTTTTTCCTTCCCTGAAAAGGTTATCTTGATACAGGCCTTTCCGTTAAGTGTTTCCGGGGTAATCTGGGGGTAAATCCTGGGTTCAATATGCGCTGCAATAGATTGCGAAATATCACGGAGTGTCTTATCATTTATAACAAGACCTGTTGGTTTGCCGTCATGGGCAACACCAAACCACAGTTCACCTGCTCCATGTTTATTGAGGATTGCCGAGATTGAAATCAAGCCCTCCTTGAGGGAAGCAAGGCTTTTCTTAAATTCAATCGTTTCGCCTTCCCTAAAGCTCATATCCAATCCCTTTGAGATTCTCCCGAATGATCTTCTCTAATTACACGCCCCTGGCAAACTGACCGAGTAACCTTCTGGGGTCAAGTCATGCAATAACACTTTATCAAC
The DNA here is from genome assembly GCA_026388315.1 of Pseudomonadota bacterium. NCBI lineage: Bacteria > Pseudomonadati > Pseudomonadota > Pseudomonadota bacterium. The sequence goes on from JAPLKA010000091.1 coordinate 32,751, forward strand.
CCCATCCTCAAGTTTATTTTCCCTAATGCTATCAAACGGGTTGAGGGGTGTCAATGGTTATTGATGATGAAATACCGGTTACAAAATAGGAGTTCACAAACACTGCCGTTTAAAGAAAGAGGTACTGTCAACATAATTGTGTAAATTTTTTATAGAGGGGCAAATTAGGACGTACCTTCCCTATTTTCGTTGTTCTCCAGTTCATCTCCATCTTCAGTGAGATAAATGCCAGGAGCAGGTAACAGGCATTCTCT
>JAPLKA010000092.1 GCA_026388315.1 Pseudomonadota bacterium
CCCTACTATTTTAAAGAAAATCGGTTTTTCATTAATAAATATTTAGTGTAATCATCCCATAGACACGGATTAGTGAGTGTCACTTTGTTTATTTGAGCGCCGTATTTCCTGAATTCCTTCTTTTTTGTATTTTTAAAATAGTCTGAAGCCCAGCGGATCGTCACTGCAAATGTAGAGACCTCTTCCCCTGTTTGGAACATAAGCGTCGCAACATCTCCTACTTCCATAGCATCTCTACCTTTAGGAAGCTCGTACAAAAGACCGGCTTTACTGATATTTAATATTTTAACTTTTTCCTTGAAATCTGAATTCTTGATAAAAAACCGACTATACTTTTCTTTTTGAACGTCACAACGTGTGCCGATCCTATTTTCCTTCATATTCTGGTCTCCTTTTTAGAAGTTATGTTGGTTATTCACCGGCTGCATACTTTTGTATCGCATTTATAAATTTTATCGCACAATGGATGAAAATATTAACAACAAACATTATGCGGTAAGGGTTGATGCCTTGGGGGATGTTGTCTGCCGTTATCTATATAACCATAATCCTGCTTGATATATCTTTTCAGTTTTCACCATCATCTTGAAATATGTGATTTGTTATAATACCAGGTCTTTTTTGTTAATACATTCTCTGAAATAGTCGATAATAATAAAATGAGAATTATAAAAACCCTGTCAGTTTCTCTTATAATCTGTCAGTTTCTCTTTGCATGTTTTGCCCTCTCTTGCAGCAAGAAAGAACCTGATCCGCCGAAGCCTCCTCAGGGGAAGGTTGAACTGCCGCCTCCGAAACCGCCTGAGCCACCCAAACAATATGCACAAGAAGTTAAAGAAGCACCGAAACTGAAGGAAACTGAAAAACCTATTCCAGAAAAACATGGAAAAAAGATACTCAAGAAGAAAATACACACCCAAAAGCCGAAAACACCTGTGGTACCTCCTGCCCACCCGCAGATAGTCAATCTTGACAGGCTCAACCGTGAGTTTAAAACATACCATCTGAACGTATGGGCCTCAGAATGGAGCAGCAAGGAAATCCTTTTGAATGGTTATGTAAAAAACGAAAGAGAGAGGGAGGATGCCCTGTCCCTCGCGCGGCGATACAACCCGAACATCACCGACATGATCGACATCGTTACGGTCTACGATACCAGTATACCTGCAGCCAGCCGCCGACATCAACCCTACCCTTATTCCAATTCCAAATAGCGGAAGCCATAGGGCCGACCATTAGAGGGAAAGGGAATGAAGGGGGTCACCCATTGATATCACTGCAAGAGATGCTTATGTCGCAGGACAAAAGCTGTTCAACGACAAGCTGTTTTCCATACAGGTGGTTGTTGAGACTCCCGTGGATTTAGGATACTTCTCTCATGCCGTCGCTTAGCGGGCGGTTTAATCCAGTTGCTTTTCTATTTCACCGCGGCGTGTCTGTCTGTGCGATGCACGCAGACAGGCGGCAAAGAATCATTTTTTTGTAAACGGATGGATTGCAACGTTGTGATAAATTTCTCTTGACAAAATCCTTATATGATTATAACTTTGGTATGTTTTGTCATCAATCCAGCGGTAAAATGGGGTAATAGGTGCTTAAGTCTTTAAAACTCAGGGCGATTCTCATACTTATATTCCTGGTAATGTCAGTTATTTACTGTTTGCCGAATGTAATTGAACTGAAGGGGACATGGAAAAAATACCTCCCATCCGACAAGATTTATCTCGGACTTGACTTAAAGGGTGGCATGCAGCTTTTGCTTGAGATGGATACGGCGAAATTGTTACAGAACATGGTGGACAGGAAATTTAACGCCTTTAAAGATGCCATGATACGTGACGGGGTGAGGTTTTTAGAACTCGATAAGAAAGAAAATGCACTCTCTGTGACGATCAGGTCAGAACAGAAAGAAAAACTTTACAATATTGCCGGGAAGGATTTCCCTGACCTTAAGGCGGGAAGCACAAAGGCAGAGGGCGAAAACCTCATTGTTGAGTTCCTCCTTTCAGAAAAAGAATTGACGAACATAAAAGACAATGCGGTCCATCAGGCGCTTGAAACGATACGGAACAGGATAGATCAGTTCGGTGTGTCTGAACCCGTCATCGTGCAACAGGGGGATAACCAGATTCTGGTCCAGTTGCCGGGTGTAAAAGACCCTCAAAGGGCTTTAGAATTAATCGGAAAGACTGCCCAGCTTGAGTTTAAACTTGTTGATGAGGAAGGTTCCGTGCGATACACCGGTGGTACAGTCCCTGAAGGCGATGAGGTTCTATCGTTAAAGGCGCGAAACAGGGATACGGGTATCACCACTACCACACCTATCCTATTGAAGAAGCAGACCTTACTGTCAGGAGAATTATTGACCGATGCGAGGGTTAAGATCGGTGGTGAATTTGGGAATGAACCATATGTAGCTATTGAGTTTAATAGCGAAGGCGCCAGAATCTTTGATAAGATGACTGCCGAAAACGTAGGAAAAAGGATTGCCATCATCCTCGATAGTACCGTTTATTCTGCTCCCGTAGTGAGGGAGAGGATATCAGGCGGCAAAGCATCAATAACCGGCGGATTTAAAATGGATGAGGCGAAAGACCTGGCTATTGTGCTCAGGGCAGGTGCACTCCCTGCACCCGTAAAGGTTGTACAGAATATCACAATTGGCCCTACCCTTGGTCAGGATTCAATCAGGAAAGGGATACAGGCGGCACTTCTGGGGGCGATCTTTGTTATTGTCTTTATGGTTTATTATTATAAACACTCCGGTATTGTTGCTGATATTGCCCTTTTCTTAAACCTCATCTACCTCTTGGGTGTTTTTAGTGCCCTGAAGGCAACCATGACCCTTCCGGGTATTGCCGGAATTATTCTGACAATGGGAATAGGTGTTGATACTAATGTTATTATTTTTGAGCGTATCAGGGAAGAACTGAAACTTGGAAAAACCGTGAGAGCAGCAATAGACGCGGGTTATTCAAAGGCGTGGTTGACGATCTTTGATGCCCATGTGACGACGCTTATAACAACATTTGTGCTTTTTATTTTTGGAACCGGTCCGATAAAGGGCTTTGCGGTTACCTTAAGCGTTGGTATTATTATCAACCTCTTTACTGCTGTATTCGGTTCAAAAGTAATCTTTGACTGGATTATAGCAAAATATAAACCAAGGAGCCTGAGTATCTGATGAAGTTCAGGGAAATAGTTCATTCCACAAATTTAGACTTTATGGGTATGCGAAACCGGGCATTTACCTTCTCGGCGCTACTCGTGCTGCTTGGTTTTTTTGCTTTCATAATGGTAGCCTTTGGGAAGGCCAATCTCAGCGTGGATTTTACCGGTGGAACAAATCTTCACGTCAAATTTCTTGACAAGGTTACAATCGGCGATTTGCGAAATGTCCTCATGGATAATGGCATTCACGACGTTCAGATACAGGAAGTGAGTGGAACAAAAGAGTTTTTTATAAAAACAAAAATAGTGGATACAGAAAAAGAAAAGGTGCAGGACAAAATCAAACAGATTCTCGCCGGTCGTATGGAAGGTAAAAAATTCGAGATCCTCGGAAGCAATATGGTGGGTTCCACCGTGGGGCAAACGCTTAAAAAGAACGCAATCATTGCAATTGCCGTCTCTCTTGTCGGCATCATCATTTACATTGCATGGAGATTTACATTTGTTTTTGGCATTGCTGCAGCAATTGCCACATTTCATGACGTTCTTGCCATGCTCGGAATCTTCTGGGCGCTAAACAGGGAAATGAATATACTTTTTATTACAGCACTCCTGACGATAGCAGGGTATTCACTTACCGATACAGTCGTCGTATTCGACAGGATTCGTGAAAATATGACCAAGATGAAATCAAAGGCAGAGCTTGGTAATGTTATAAGCAGGAGTATCAATGAAGTGCTGAGCAGGACCATCATTACATCATTAACTGTAGCGCTGGTGATAGCGGCGTTACTGGTGCTTGGAGGCAAGGTACTTTTCGATTTTTCGTTAGCTCTTTTCATTGGTGTATTTATCGGAACGTATTCATCAATTTTTGTGGCAAGTCCTCTTATATTTTTATGGTGGAAAAAGGTTCGCTGATATTACAACATTTAATATAATATTGGGGACTGTGGGGCTTTCAAATGCAATTAAGGCTCGAGGATGTATTAAAAAATAAAGAGGGAGAATTAAAGCTCCATCAAAAATTTCTTGATCTGAAAAACTTCTGCGAAGAACAGTTCTTCAGTTTAATTGATCTTCCGCTAAAACAACACGTTGAGTCCCTGAAAGAATTAATTGAAAAGATAATCCCTGACCCGAAAGACAGAACCGAAGAGATGTTTTCAGGGGAAATCTTTACCCTTCTCGGAACGATATACCTCCACGACATTGGTCTTGTTAAAGACTATCATTGGGATACCAACGGAGAAATATTCAAGACCCTTGATGGGAATGATAAGAAGATATTATTGAATTACGGGATAGGAGAAAAATTAGATATCCCCGGGATGGCTATAGAGATCATAAATCACCTCACCTTCTCAAATGTGCTGAAAAAAATCCCCATAGAGTGGACAATTACAGAGGACAGCAGAAAGGCGATCATTCGAAACACGAAGGTTATAAGCCATGTTTTCAATTTTTCCCATCTTCTTTTAGATATATTCTACTCAGACTTGAGGTATCCCAAATTACGAAGGTATCCGGACCGGCATTTTGTTTTAAGGCCCGGCGATGTAACGATTGATATCGATAGCAGGGAAGGCGCCATCCATATAAAATACAACGCCAAATTTCCCTACGAATTGCATGTTCTCAATAATGTAAGAAGTTATGTTGAAGGTATGTTCAGCGTTTTTAAAAACAATGTGAACGGTAAATATGGTTTCCATTATAAAGATATTATGTGGGACATAACAAGTGATTTTACCTACGAAAGAGATATCTTTGAGGTACCGAAATTCTCCCCTTATAATGAATATCAAGGTCCACCATTTGAAAGATGGGAGAAGGCTTCTCTCATACTCGATAAGCTGTTCAGTTATGGTTATGCCATCGCTACAGGGGATGCGGCAACAGGGAAGACCACGGTATTGAGATCCTTTATTATGCCCCAGATTCTTTCAATAAGTCCGAATGTTTTTTACTGTGAAATGTGGGAAAAACCCGTGAGTGAAATAAAAGACGTCATATACGACCGACTTATGCTCACCGGCGGTCCTGAGTTCGATATTGTTTCTCTCTGTAAAAAACAGCTCAACAATGGCCCATGTTTTTTTATCATCGATAGCTGTGAGCGGTATATATATGTGGATACACAGGAGCGCGAAAAATTCGAGCGGTTTATTTCTTTTTGCATCGGGCATGACAATGTCTACCTTATCGTTTCCGGTGAAAAAGAGACGTTTTTTGAATGGTATGAGCCTTTCAGCAATATGTATCTCTCTGCCCTTTGCGAGATCAAGCCTTTGGAGAGCTCGAAGGCTGTCGATATATATGGAGAAGAAAAGATTGTACGGGATTTGAACGAACGATACAAACCGATAGAGTTTGAACTTTTTCTGGCCGATCTGAGCGTTGAGAAGGTTCTGGAAGATGTGCTCAAAGGGGTGAAAGAAGAGAGGGATTTCAGAAAAATTATCGCCTCTTTTACTGACAGGAGCGTAAAACACCTCAAAAGGTATACTATAGAAAATATTTTTTTCGAAACACGCATTCCTCATAAAAAAATCATCGGATATTTAAATTTATTAAAGGAAAAGGATATTGTGAGGGAATCCGAATCAATGGGGCAGGTTTACTATTACCTGTCGAACAGGTACCTTAAAGAACCCCTCTGTGCTGTTTTGAAGCTCGATGAATTTGAAGAAGGCAAAAAGATAAGGAATATTCTTCAGAATTCCCTCGTTAATGATGTGGTCCTCAATGTGGAGACATTGCAAATATTAGAAAGATGGAAGGATGACCTTGTTTTTTCAAAGGAAGAGATGGGTTTAATTCTCGCAAGCCTTATCCTTCAATCGAAGGGATATATACACTTTTTTGAAAAGGCAAAGAATGATGAAAAGGGTATAGATATTCAGCCTATCCTGAAACTACTTTATACTGATGATGCGGGAAAAAGAGGTGAGGCCATAAAGCTTCTTATTGAGATACAGGACAAAGACATGATCAATCCCCTCCTTTCACACTTAAAAAAGGAGCACGTGATTGAGATTAAAGACCTCCTGATTAAAGGGATAAGCCTTACCGGCAAGAAGAAGGCGATCCTCGCAATAATGAATGCATTAAAAGAAATAAACGACAGGCAACTGAGATTAAGGGCAATAGATTTTTTTTATGCCCTCTTAGACGGTAATCTGAAAGATATCCTTACTGATATCAGAGAAAAAGAAGAAGACCCCGTCATATTAATGAAGATTGACAGTATACTCTCAAAGATCATGGAAACTGAGTAAGCCCATGCATATATGGTCTTAATACATCAGGGACGACGATCCTGCCATCCTGGGTCTGGTAATTTTCCATAACGGCCATGACAGTCCTGCCGATGGCTAGGCCTGAACCGTTCAGGGTATGGACAAAATCTATCTTCCCCCCCGCCTTCCTGAACCTTATTTTTGCACGTCTTGCCTGAAAATTCTCAAAATTACTGCAGGAAGAGATTTCCCTGTAAACATTCTGGCCTGGCAACCATACCTCGATGTCATAGGTTTTGGAGGCTGAAAACCCGAGGTCGCCCGTACATAACGCTGAAACCCGGTAGTGAATGTTAAGTTTTTTTAAAACATCCTCTGCGTCCAGCAGAAGCCCTTCAAGCTCATGATAGGAATTTTCGGGATGGGCAAATTTTACAAGCTCAACCTTGTTAAACTGGTGCTGCCTTGTAAGCCCCCGCGTATCCTTTCCATGGGCGCCGGCTTCCTTCCTGAAGCAGGGCGTATAGGCGACGAATTTTACAGGGAGCTCATCCTCCTTCAGAATTTCATTGCTATAAATATTCGTAACGGGAACCTCGGCTGTCGGAATGAGAAAGTAATCGAGCCCGTCTATTTTAAATAGCTCTTCTTCAAATTTTGGTAACTGGCCGGTACCTGTCATGGATTCGCGGTTTACCATGAAAGGCGGCAGTACCTCGGTGTACCCGTGCTCCCTTGTGTGGAGGTCAAGCATGAAATTTATAAGCGACCTTTCGAGGAGGGCGCCGTATGATTTATATAAGGTGAATCGTGACCCTGTTATCTTTGCTGCCCTTTTAAAGTCGAGTATATCAAGTTTTTCCCCTATATCCCAGTGCGGTTGAGGCTGGAAATCAAATACAGGTTTTTCTCCCCAGACCCTTACCACCCGGTTATCTTTATCCCCTTGGCCTACAGGCACCGTGCCGTGAGGGATGTTCGGCATGATAAGGACAAGATCGTTCCATTCGCTTTCAGCCATCCTGAGTTCCTGCTCCAGGCCTTCTATCTGTTTTCCAATGTTCCTCAAATGTTCTATCTTATCCTGAGGGGGTGACCCTGCCTTTTTCAGTCGTGCTATCTCGTTGGAGAGTTCATTTCTCTCATTCTTCATGCTTTCCGATTCCTGTATAAGTTTCCTCCTTTTTTCGTCAACCTTCAGAAGTTTTTCCATGTTGAAGGAGAAGCCCCGCCTTTCGAGGCTTTCATATATTATTTCAGTTTTTTCCCTGATAATTTTTGGATCAAGCATTTAGTCCTCCATTACATATTTATTGAATTCGATTGGTTTATAGGTATACACGGTACCATTAATGGTGTAGACAGGTTGTCCTTCCACGAGAAGTTGAACCTTCTTTGCATCCTTGAAGCTCAGGAGGAAGGAATTGATGATTGAATAAACCTTTATTATCTCCTTTGCCGGATCGACCTTTTCTCCAAGAATATCTTTTGACAGATTAAGATATATCGTACCATCCCCGTCAGATGCAAACTCGTAAAGTGAAGTATTTTCGGGGATGCTCTTTTCTTTCTTCAATTCTCTTATGATGATATGCGCTCTTTCCTTCTCGGGCACGCCTTTCTTCACTTCTAATAATTTTTTTTCAAGTTTCTCCGTATTTTTTGAATAACAGATGAAGATATCGCTTTTTTCAAAGGGGATGATATCAATTATAGATTCTCTTTGCCATAACTGTATGTGTTTGTTTAATATGATGATTATAGCAAAGACCGCAATGAGAACAAAGAGAATGATGAGACGCTTATGACTTTTAGGTTTAAGCAGTTTTCTGTCATTTAATCGATTATTCATAGCTAACCATATCAGAGGTCAAGGGTTACCGATTTCTTCGAGAAAATCTTTTGTTGTCATTACCCTGAATATGGGATAAATGGCTGAATTTCTATAGGCATTCAGGATGTTTTCGTGAATCTCTCTCTTGAAAGCAGCGCTCAAATCCTCAAGAATTATTGTATAAAAATCATGACAAATGGCGTCGAAAGCTGTGGCGAGAACACAGAAATGGGTATTGATCCCACCAATCAGGACGGTATCAACATTCATTGTTCTTAAAGTCTGATCCAGGTCTGTCTTGAAAAAGGCGCTGAAACGTCTTTTTTCAAGGATAATATCAATGCCCTGAGGTCCAAGGTCTGAGAGGGGCTGTGTCCCGGTTGTTCCCCTCAATGCATGGGGTTTCATTCTTCCTCTGAATATGAAATCGTTTTTTAAAAAGCTGTCGCAGGCAAATATGACAGGTATAGCGAGGCTTCTGCATGTACTGAGAAAATCTCTCACGTACGGGATGATTTTTTCTTCCTCTTTATTGCCTGTTCTTTCTTTGCTGTAGTTACCTTCAAGCATATCAACAATAATAACCGCCGATTTCAATGTCTGTCTCCTTTAACGCCACGGAACAGTCTCATAAAATTCTCAAGCAAAAGGGATGAAATCTCTTCCACTCTTTTATTCTTTATTTGTGCAATTTTTTCAATGGTGTACTTCACATAATGTGGCTCGTTCCTTTTGCCCCTGTGGGGATGCGGGGTTAAAAACGGGGCATCAGTCTCTGCAAGAATCCTGTCCATGGGAAGATATTGGACGACTTCTACCAGTTTTTGTGCGTTGGTATATGTGATTGTTCCCGGAATCGATATGTAAAAACCCATATCGAGCAGTTTCCTTGCTGCATCAAGGTCGTAGGAATAGCAGTGTATAACCCCTCCTGCATCATTGCCTTTTGTTTCTCTGAGGATTTGCAGGGTTTCGTCTTTGGCATTTCTTGAATGGACAATGATCGGGAGCTTTGCCTGTCCTGCCAGCTTTAACTGTTTTTTAAATGCATCTACCTGTATATCCTTCGGGGAATAGTTCTTAAAAAAATCGAGCCCGATCTCACCGTACGCCACAATCTTGTTATGAGTGAGTGTCTTATTAATTTTCGGTATGAGGGCATCGTTTAAATCTCCGCTGTTGTGGGGGTGGATGCCTATTGCACCATAAACAGAGGGGTTTTCATCTATGAGTTGTATGACTTTTTCAAAGTACTTTTCCTCGGTACCGACTGTGAGTATGTAAGCTAATCCTTCTTTAATGCAGGTATCGATAACCTTCTTCCTGTCTTTTTCAAAAAGCTCCATTTCAAGGTGGCAGTGAGAATCGACAAGCATGTGTGATATATACCATAATTGGCTAATGCTAATCATCAAATAACCAGATATAAAAGCAATCACCAAACACCAATATACAAATTACAAGCCAATATCGCCCTTTTGTTCATTGGAAACTGGTCATTGGTGATTATTTTTATGCTATGATATACAGTCTGTATATGTTGCGCCATGTCGAATAAAGGGTTGATGCGGGATGGGACTTAAAAATATTAAAGACAACAGCGTTAAACTGATTATGGTTGGAGGAAAGGGCGGTGTAGGTAAGACCACCTGCGCCTCAGCCATTGCTGTAAAGATTGCCTCAGATGGTAAAAAGGTTCTCCTGATCTCAAGCGATCCCACACCCTCATTGTCCGATATCTTTGAGGTTGATATCGGGAGTAGGGAGGCCAGGATTGATGATGCATTAGAATTATATGGTCTCGAGATATCGTCGGATGTTGTGTTGATGAGATGGAAGGAGAGGTTCGGGAGAGAGATTTACGAGGTAATATCGTCTTTTGCCAGCGTAGATTATGATTTTATTGACTATATTGGCACAGCCCCGGGTATCGAAGAAGAGTATATGTTGAGCTTCATCATAGAACTCGTGGAGAGCGGCAAATATGATGTGGTGGTCTGGGATACTGCACCTGCAGGGCATACCCTCCGGTTGCTTCAATTGCCGCATTTATTTCTTAAACATCTTGAGGCTGCCACAAAGTTTTATATGAATATGTATAGTTACCTTGAAAAGCTGAAAGATATATCGGGTCTCAAGGGCTCAAAAAGGGCCCTCCTTGAAATTATAGGAAGCTGGGAGGCATTATCAGAGAGGATTGTTGATTTTATCAGGGATGGACAGCTTACAAAATATGTCATCATAACGATTCCTGAGGCGCTTGGCGTTAAGTTAACGGAAAGGGTGATCAGAGAATTAGAAGAGAATCAATTAAAAGTGGAAAACATTGTCATTAACCATGTGGTGAAAGAGGCGGATTGTGCGTTTCACACGTCACGCAAAAAGATGCAGAACCACTATATTGACCTCATAAAAAATACATACAGGGATATAAATGTAGTTATACTCTATCTGTCAGCGGAAGAGGTCAAGGGGATGGAGAGAATAGCGGATGTGGGCAAGGCCTTGTTTGAGTATGCATAGCAGAAAGCTGAGGGCCATTATAAGAGGTTTTAACTCTACGCTCCCCGCTAAAAGGTTGACATGATCAGAATTAAAATCACAGGTGGCAATTTAAAGGGCAGAGCCATTACTGTCCCGGAGAACGATGTGGCCCGTTATACCTCTTCAAAGGTGAGAGAAGCAATATTTGCCATGACAGGGGATGTCACAGGCCTGAGGACGCTTGATCTGTTTGCCGGTTCAGGTTCTTTTACCATCGAGGCGCTCAGCAGGGGTGCCGCCGCCGCCTGCGTAGAAAAAGATAAGCAGATGGTGAATACACTCAAGACGAATCTTTCCACGCTCTCCTTAGAAAAAAATTGTCTTGTATTGAACATGGATGTAAGATATGCAATACCATTTCTTTATAAAAGGGCATTAAACTATGATATAATCTTTATGGACCCTCCCTATGAACAGGACTTTATTCCAGAGACCATGGCGCTTTTTCAGAAATATGTTATTTACCATAAGGATACGGTGTTCATATTAGAATACTCAAAAAGGGAATCACCCCTTGTTTCACTAACAGATGGCTGGAACGAACGAGCAACCAGGAGATATGGGGATACTGTTATTAGTATTTTAGACATGCCTGACAGGGATGAAGCGTATGAAATTATGATTTAAGAATTAAGAATGAAGAATTATGAATAATGAATTAAGGAGTTTATCATGAAGCAAAGGGTAGCGGTTTATCCGGGTTCTTTTGATCCAATTACTTATGGACATATGGATATTTTAATGAGGAGTCTTGAGCTTTTCGATAAGGTTATTATGGCAGTGGCATATAATATCGAAAAAAAAGGTCTTTTTACCGTGGAAGAGCGAAAGGATTTAATCAGGAAGGCTGTAAACGGAAATGAGCATGTCATCGTAGACAGCTTCGCAGGATTACTTGTGGATTATGTTAAGAAGGTCAACTCCCGGTTTGTTGTAAGGGGATTGCGGGCAATGAGTGACTTTGAGTATGAATTCCAGATGGCTTCCATGAACAGGAATCTCAATAAGGATATGGATACAATATTCATGATGACGAGCAAGGATTATTTCTTCATAAGCTCCCGAACGATTAAAGAGGTGGCAAGCTTTGGCGGTTGTGTTGATGGACTCGTGCCGGCAGTTGTCGGGAAGAGTCTGAAGGAGAGATTTTCAATAAAATGAGAAGAAATTCTGAATTTAAATTTTGTGCTTTTAGTTTGCTTTTCGCTATTACCGTTTTTTTGACTGCATCTTATGTCCATGCCGGTGATGTCCATGTAATAAAAGTCCAGAGCGCCATTCAACCTCCGGTTGCAGGTTTCATAGCAGAATCCATTACAAAGGCTGAACAGAATGGCGGGGAGGCTCTCGTAATCCTCCTCGATACACCGGGAGGCCTTGACTCATCCATGAGGGATATTATCAAGAGCATTATGGAAGCGAATATCCCCGTCATCGTCTATGTACACCCTTCGGGTGCGCGGGCGGCATCCGCAGGGAGTATTATTCTTCTCGCATCACATATCGCCGCGATGACCCCGGGAACAAACGTTGGCGCTGCCCATCCTGTCACAATAGGAAAAGACAAAGTTGACAAGGAAATGATGGACAAAGTTGTTAAGGATGCCGAGGCATATGTGAGGAGCATTGCAGCTAAAAGGGGGAGAAATATCGAATGGGCTGCAAAGTCCGTGAAGGAAAGCGCATCCATACCCGCAAAAGATGCCCTTGATAAAAATGTTGTAGACATTGTGGCGGAGAGCATGGATGAACTTCTGCTAAAGGCCGATGGAAGGACTGTTGAAACAAAAAAGGGCAAAGTGATATTGAAATTGAAAGGGAAGAATAGGGTCGAAATAGACATGCCCTTTAAATATAAATTCCTTTCTTACCTCAGTGACCCGAATGTTGCTTATATACTCATGATGATAGGGCTTTACGGGATACTTTTCGAGATATACAGCCCTGGTTCTATATTCCCCGGTGTCGTTGGAGGAATTTCTATCATACTGGCACTTTATGCATTTCAAACTATTCCTATAACCTTTGCAGGCGTTTTTCTCATCCTTCTTGGTATAGTATTTTTTATACTCGAGCTTAAGATAATAAGTCATGGGGTGCTGGGTGTTGCCGGGATCATCTCGATTGTCATAGGTTCTGTAATGCTCATCGATCTTCCCCGCAGTATTTTTGCCATATCATGGGAAAGCATCATTGCTGTGGCGGTACTCTCTGGTATATTTTTCTTCGGTGTGCTATCGTATGCAATTAAAGCCCAACTTTTAACGGTCAAGACCGGTAAGGAGGGTCTTATCGGTGAGACAGGTGTAACCCTGACAGATGTTTTTAAGGACGGTAAAATTGTTGTGCATGGAGAGATATGGAATGCGAGAAGCGACGAGCAGATTAACAAGGGGGACAGGGCAGTTGTAGTGAGTATAGAGGGGCTTATGCTCCTCATAAAAAAGGGAGGATAGTTATGATACCGATTTATCTTTTTGTCATTATCATCATAGTGTTTTTTCTTGCCAGTGCTATCAAGATACTCAATGAGTACGAAAGAGGTGTTATATTCAGGCTTGGAAGGGTGCTTGGCAGCCCGAAAGGGCCGGGGCTTATTATCCTGATCCCTATCGTAGACAGGATGGTAAAGGTGAGCTTGAGGACCGTCGTTCTGGATATACCCCCACAGGATGTCATTACACGGGACAATGTTACGATAAAGGTGAATGCCGTTGTCTATTTCAGGGTTATCGATGCATTAAAGGCAATAATAGACGTGGAGAATTACCTCTATGCAACGAGCCAGCTTTCGCAAACCACGCTCCGCAGTGTATTGGGTCAGGCGGAACTTGATGACCTTTTGGCACATAGGGAGAAAATAAACGAGAGGTTGCAGGAAATCCTGGATACTCATACAGAATCGTGGGGCATTAAAGTCTCCAATGTGGAGGTTAAGAACGTAGACCTGCCACAGGAGATGCAGCGGGCAATCGCTCGACAGGCTGAGGCGGAGCGTGAGAGAAGGGCAAAGATTATCGGCGCCGAGGGTGAATTTCAAGCTTCCACGAAACTCGCCGAAGCCTCTGATATACTCTCAAGGAACCCGATGGCATTACAACTGCGCTACATGCAAACATTGATCGAAATTTCTCAGGAGAAGAACTCGACAATCATATTCCCACTCCCCATTGATCTTATAAAGATGTTTATGGAGAAGGGAAAGTAATGAAAAGATGGTTTGTTGTCCTATTAGTGTTGTTGTTCTGGACAACGCTGGCAGATGCAAGGCCTGCACAAAAAAAGAAGATGCCTGTGGAAAAAAATGTGTCAACGGCAAAGGTGCAGGCCGAGAAGGAAGGCCCTTACAAGGCGTATATCGTTGTTGAAGGCAGCACAGGCAAGGTGATTGAAGGTGAAAATGTCCATGTTAAGCGCCCACCGGCCAGTGTCACGAAACTCATGCTTGCCTCTGTTGTGCTGGATAAGATTGCAAAAGGAGAAATTAACTTAACAGACAAAATAACTGCTTCAAAAGAGGCATCAAAGATCGGCGGAAGCCAGGTATATCTCAAAGAGGGTGAAGCATTTACTTTAGAAGAAATGATGAAGGCAACCCTTGTTGCGTCAGCTAATGATGCGGCATATGCCATTGCGGAACACGTTGGCGGCAGCAAGGAAGAATTCGTCAGATTGATGAACGAAAAGGCTAAAGCCCTTGGTATGGCCGATTCGGAATTTCATTCGCCCCATGGCCTCCCCCCTTCAAAGGGTCAGCAGGAAGACATTTCATCCTGTAACGATCTTGTAATCTTGGCAAGAGAACTTTTAAAATATCCTAAACTTCTCGAATGGACCTCAATCAAGACAGAAGGTTTCAGAGACGACAAGTTCACCATGAATAACCATAACAAGCTTCTCGTGAGGATGCCGGGACTCGTTGACGGAATGAAAACTGGTTATTACAGGGAAACAGGTTTCAATGTTGTGGCCACTGCAAAGAAGGGCGATCTCCGGTTCATCATTGTTGTCATGGGGAGTCCCAATGCCAAAATAAGAGATAATGTGGCAATGGAGAAGTTCAAAAAAGCCTTTTCCCAGTATAAGATCCTGAATGTGGTGAAGAAAGGCGAGGTGATTGACAAAGACATTATACTTGAAGATGGTAAATACAGGAAAATAAAAGGTGTCGCTAATGCAAATTTTCTGTACCCCATGCCAAGCGATAAAAAGGGGACCGTAAAGAAAGAGATTGTTGTGCCTGAGAAAATAAAGGGCGAGGTAAAGGAAGGGCAGAAGCTTGGAGAGCTTGTGATAAAGCTTGAAAATGAACAGATCGGGAAGGTGGATATTGTTTCTCCTGTTTATGTGCCCAAGGCAAACCTGTTTACCAGACTCATAAGGAAGATGGGTTTTAATCTATAAACACAAGGACAGTTATATATGGATAAGCATTTTACAATGTTAAAAGGCAAAGAGATTATAGTCGGGATTACAGGCGGGATTGCAGCCTATAAAACAGCCGAACTGGTGAGGGAACTCACGAAAAAGGGAGCCAGCGCCCATGTGGTTATGACGAAAAATGCAATGGAATTCGTAACTCCCCTCACGTTCCAGACGATTTCCGGTAATCCTGTCATCCATGAGATGTTTGAACTTTTTATGGGTTCAAAAATAGGACACATTGCCCTTTCAGATATTGCAGACCAGATGGTGATAGTCCCAGCTACGGCTAATATTATTGGGAAAATAGCTAACGGCGTGGCTGATGATTTTTTAACTACGATGGTAATGGCTATTACAGTGCCCATCCTTTTTGTCCCTTCTATGAACACCAAGATGTGGGAAAGCAAGATGGTGCAGATGAACATAGAAAAGCTGAAGGAAGCCGGATATGACTTTTTGGAACCGGGCGTAGGTGATCTTGCCTGTGGAACTGTTGGTAAGGGGAGGCTCCCTACCATCGATGATATCCTTGAGAAAATGGAAGATATATTTACTGTAAAAGATCTTGTGAATGAAAGAATCCTCGTAACTGCCGGTCCGACGGCAGAATTTGTCGACCCCGTGAGGTGTATAACAAACAGGTCGTCAGGCAAGATGGGGTATGCCATCGCAAAAATTGCCAGGAGAAGGGGGGCCGAGGTAATACTCATTACAGGACAGACCCACCTTCCCCCGCCGAGGAACGACATAGACGTTGTTGAAGTTACCACTGCATGTGAGATGCGGGATGCCGTTATGGAGCATTACAGGCATTGTACTATTATTATTAAGGCTGCAGCGGTAGCAGATTTTAAGTGTTCCACAGAAAATTGCAACAAGATAAAAAAGAAAGGTGATGATACTGTAATGATCCTGGAACTTACAAAGAATCCCGATATTATCGGAGAACTGGGAATGATAAAAGAACACAGGATCCTCGTTGGTTTTGCAGCTGAAACAGAAAACATCCTCGAAAACGCCTCGGAGAAATTAAAAAAGAAAAATCTGGATTTAATTATTGCAAATGATGTTGGCAAGAGTGGCATCGGTTTTGGTTCTGACAATAATGAAGTAACAATCGTTGAGACTTCCGGTCGGGCTAAACACGTTCCAATCATGGCCAAAGAAGAAATTGCGAATATCATCCTCGATTCTGTTAAAAAGATAATGAAAAAGAGGAAAAGAATCAAAGAGGATTGGTACTGATAATACAGCGGATAGTTATCAGTGAATAGTGAATAGTGAATAGTGAATAGCGTGAAGACGGAAGACAGAAAGCAGGGGTCAAGGGTTCAAGGGCAAAAAAGCAGGGTTCAAGTTCAAGGGGTCAAGGGATCTGCCGGAACTATAACTCAAAACTCAAAACTCAAAACTCAAAACTTATTTATTGCACTCATTGTGCTGCTCATTCTTTCATTCCTGCCCCCATTCCCTGTGTATGCCAAAGAGGACAGGATTGTAGAAGTTGTGGAGATGGCGAGCAAAGCCATAGTCAATATAAAGACTGAAGAACTTACCAGGAATTCAGGTGAAGAGAAAAAGACCTCACTCATCAAGAAATTTATTACCGGAGAGGAAGAGGAAGAAGAGTCTTTTGAGAATATTGGTTCCGGAGTAGTCCTGGATGCGAATGGGATTATCGTAACCAACGAACACCTCATTGCTAAGGCTATCAATATCAGGGTGAAGTTTATTAACGGGAAGGAGTATGATGCATTTGTCCTCGGGAGCGACCCTGAGTTTGATATTGCCCTGCTGAAGGTTGCCGATAAGGATGACTTCCCCTTTTTAAAAGTGACCAAAAACAAGAAGGTGAAGGTTGGTGAAAGGGCCATAGTAATCGGCAATCCATACGGACTTGCGAGTTCTGTAACTGTAGGAGTGGTAAGCGCAACCGGGAGAAATTTGAGAATCGATAACAGGGTTTACGTGAACCTCATACAAACAGATGCTTCAATAAACCCCGGTAACAGCGGGGGTGCACTACTGGATGTTGAAGGTAATCCCATCGGCATAGTTACGGCAATATACGGAGAGGGCAAGGGTATTGGATTTGCCATACCAATAGAAGATGTCATGGGCATGGTATCCGAGTTTTTAAAAACCGGTACAAAAAGACCTGTTTTTGGTTTGTTTGTAGAGAAGAAGAAGGATGAAAAAAGCACCTACCTTTATGTGAGCAAGGTAATTCCGAGAAGCCCTGCTGAAAAATATGGCATCAAAATCGGCGACAGGATTGTGGAGATTAATAAGAAAAAAATAAAGGAAGGGGTAAAGCTCCATAACATTTTCAGAGGTGCTAACGAAAGTGACGTCCTGCAACTTAAGGTATTGAAAGGCCCAAAGGCGTATTTCATAAATATTGATGGAAAAGATGTCGAATCTTTTCGATTCTCACCCGTTGATGAACTGTTATGTAATATGAGAATCTCCGACATAAAAGGCTACCCGAAAATGAAATTCAAGCTGAAGGAAAAGAACGGGGTTGTTGTAACGAAGGTCTACAAAGGGGGCATAGGAGAAAAATGCGGGTTACGTAACGGAGATGTCATTATAAAGATTAATAACTATACTGTAGCCAACAAAGACGATTTTGATTCCTATATGGTAGAAGGATTGAAAAGGAACTATATTCTTTACCAGGTAAAAAGAAATTCAAATATTTTTTATTTGCCTGTAAAACTCGATACCTTGCTGTAGGGACAGCAGCTGCAATCTACAATCACTTTAGGGGGTTTATATGGAAGATCAATTAACATTTTCAACCTTTATTCTGTCATTATCAACATCTGTCCTTGTTAACCTGGGGGAATTACCTGATCCGTTGAAAAACGAAAAAGACATCAATCTTCCCCTTGCCAAACAGACAATAGGCATTATCGAAATGCTCATGGAGAAAACAAAGGGGAATCTTACAGAGGATGAGGACCGGCTGATTGATAGTATGCTCTATGATTTACGGATGAAGTATGTAGAGGCAGCGAAAAAGCAGTGAATAGTATATAGTGAACAGTAAAGGGCAATAAAAAAATTTTCTGTTTGTGGATAGACCAAATTTTTTGGCTATTCACTATCGACTATTCACTGATTAAACACCCTCCCGAAGATCGTATCCACATATCTGAAATAATGTTCGTTGCTCATAGTGCCTTCAATTTCTGCTTCGCTCAGATAACTCCTGATTTCGTCATCTTTTTTGACTTCTGTTTTGAAATCGAGGTTGTTTGCATAGCACTTCATAGCAACCCTCTGGGTGATTTTATATGCCTCCTGTCGTGTGAGACCCTTCTTTATGAGGCTTAGCAGGACAGTCTCCGAGTGGTAGAGACCTTTTGATATATCCATGTTTTTCTGCATTTTGTCAGGGTAAATAATCAGGTTTTTGTACATGTTTTTTATCCGTTCAAGCATGTAGTCAAGAAGGATAGTGGCGTCCGGGGCGATAACCCTCTCCACAGAGGAGTGGCTGATGTCCCTTTCGTGCCAGAGGGGGATATTCTCAAGGGCAGCTACAGCATATCCCCGGAGCAGTCGCGCAAGTCCGCAAAGGTTCTCCGATGCTATGGGGTTTCTCTTGTGCGGCATAGCGGACGACCCGGTCTGACCTTTCTGGAAGAACTCCTCTGCCTCACCAACCTCTGTGCGCTGAAGGTTTCGTATCTCCAGAGACATTTTTTCAATGGACGAGCCTATTATCGCCAGTGTGGTAAAAAATTCAGCGTAATAGTCTCTTGGAATGATCTGTGTCGAGACTGGCACAGGTTTTAACCCCATTTTTTTACACACATATTCTTCAATGGAGGGCTGGGCGTGTGCAAACGTCCCTACCGCTCCGGAAATTGCTCCACAGCTTACCCGTTCTTTGGCTGCCTTGAGGCGCTCCAGGTTTCTTCGCATCTCGTCATAGAAATGTGCCATTTTAAGGCCGAAGGTAATCGGTTCCGCATGGATACCGTGGGTTCTCCCGATCATGGGCGTATCCTTATATGTGTAAGCATTCTCTTTTAAGACACCCATAAACGCAATGGTGTCCTGAATAAGGATATCTGAGGCTTCATTCAGCAAACACGAGAACGATGTATCGAGGATATCCGACGAAGTGATGCCCATGTGTATATACCTTGAGGAGGGTCCCACACATTCTGAAACTGATTCAATAAAAGCCACCACGTCATGTTTCGTACGCTTTTCGATCTCGTTGATCCTGCTTATATCGAAGCTGGCCTTTTCCTGAATAACTGCAAGGTCTTCCTGCGGAATGAGCGAGAGTTCTGCGTAGGCTTCGCATATGGCTACCTCAATCTCAAGCCATTTCTGGAACTTGTTTTGCTCTTCCCATATCTTTGCCATCCTTTGTAATGTGTATCGCTCTATCATGTTTTACCTCGTGTTTTTTAATGTAACTGTGAAATTAAAAGGCTGCCCGGAGGCAGCCTTTTATCTTTCCGGTTTTACCCGTTACACGTTACAGATCACGCGTTACGGTATTAAGCCTTTGTAATCTCAAACGACATCTGGCCATCATCATATTTCAAAGGCCTGATGGAAACATCCATCCCGACTTTTACGTCCTCAGGCTTGATGTCCCCGGCGAGGCGTGCGAACAGTTTCAGGTTATCGCTGAAATCAGCTACACCCATGGTGTAGGGGCAATCCTTCTCGAAACCAAAGGGTGCATAATAAGCAATTGTAAAGGTTTCAAGTGTGCCTTTTTTCGGCATCTCGAACCACTCCATATCTTTTGATAAACAGGCGGCACAGTCGGATCTTGGTGGAAAATATTTGGCGCCACACTGTTTACATACTGTCCCTTCGATTTTTCCTTCTGCCAATAAATCAACAAACTTTGCAGTCTTTGTCACTCCAGTAAAGCTTTTTCTTCCGAATTTATCAAAACCCATTTCTCACCTCCCGAATATAGTAACGCTGCCATAAAGTCCTACACCGCCGACATTGTGCACGAGGCCAATGTCCGGGTCGCCTGGCACCTGCATCGGGCCGGCTTCCCCACGGAGTTGAAGGACGATTGTACGCATCTGTGATCCGCCTGTTGCGCCAATAGGGTGACCCTTGGAGAGAAGACCTCCATCGACGTTGACCGGAATCCGACCTTCCTTATATGTAGCCTTTTCCCGGATAAGCTGCTTGCCGTCGCCCATCGGTGCAAACCCCAGACCTTCGTATGCCATAATCTCTGCAATGGTAAAGCAGTCATGCACCTCGGCTACCTTTACATCCTTCGCTGTTATCCCAGCCATATTGTAAGCCTGTTTTGCTGCGCCGTATCCGACACTCAAACCTTTTGCGAAATCAGGTCTCGCTGCCATATTGACCGCCTCTGAAGCAGCGCCTATACCGGTAATCCATACAGGCTTCTTTGAAAAGGCCTTTGCTTTTTCTGCATTTGCCAGAATTATACAAGAACTGCCGTCCGCATTAGCACAGGCATCACCAACCCTTAGCGGCCATGCAACCGCAGCTGCCATCCTTGCATCAGGATTATTCGGGTCAAAATCCGACGGCTTGACACCCTTCCGGAAGACAGCCCTCTCATTGGTCTGGCCGTAGGTGCCTGATTTCACTCTTACATTCATAAGGTCGTCGTGTGTCAGTCCATTCTTTGCCATGTAGGCCTGAGCGTATAGTGCATAATAGGCCGGCATCATGGTGCCGAAGGGGGCTTCCCACTGAATATCTGCACCCCTGCCCATCCTCTCCTGGGATTCAGCAGATGTAATTTCCGACATCTTCTGAAAACCGAGGACAACCACTACATCGTGGAGCCCTGCCTTAATCATGCTGTAGCCTACTTTCACACCGGAGCTGCTTGATGAGCAGACAGTCTCAATATAAAAAGTCGGCTGGGGGATTAATCCCAGATACTCGGCCAGAACACCTGCCGGTGACCTTTGCTTGTCGTATTCAGGCGCCGAGCAAAAAATAGAGGCATCAACGTCTTTCTTCGCGATGCCTGCATCCTGCATGGCTTCCCTGAATGCCTCAAAGGCCAATTCTCTGATGGAGCCTTCATAGCCTCTCACAAAAGAGCTCTGGCCCACACCAATTACTGCTACTTCTTTTGCCATAAATTCCTCCTTCACTCACGGTTTTTTTGAGTTTTTTGATCTTTGATACATTGCCACAAAATTGCTATGTGTTTTCATGTCTTTCGAAAACACATGGGTGCCATCATTTCTTGAAACGAAATAGAGATAATCCACGGGTGCAGGGTAAAGCGCTGCCATAATGGAACCTTTATCAGGGTTACAAATAGGCCCCCTGGGCAACCCCTTAAACCTATATGTATTGTAAGGGGTGTAGGTAATAAGGTCGGATTTCGTGATCGGGCTTAGAAATGCCCCTGTTCCGTATATAATTGTCGGGTCGCAATCGAGCGACATCTCTTTTTTTAACCTGTTATGAAAAACGGCTGCGATTAATGGTTTTTCGTCCCTGAGTTTTGCCTCTTTTTCAATCATGGATGCCAAGGTTAATGTTTTATACATATCAAATCCTATACCATTCATTCTACTCTTTATATCTTCTTTTTCAAACAATTTAAAGGTTCTTTGCACAATTTTTTCGATAAATTTTTCAATATCTGTTTCTTTACTATAATAATAAGTATCAGGGGCCAGATAACCCTCCAGAGAATCTCCTTTGATGCCAAGCTTTCTGAGGTATGCCTCATTTTTGGCAAGACGTATGAACTCGTCCCTTTCCATAATCCCGGCATGTTCCATCATGTCTGCTATATTATATATATTGTAACCCTCAACAACCTTTAACATATATATATTGCGCTCACCACGTTCCATTTTCTCTATAATGTCTATGGTGGACATACTCTTTCGTAAATCATATTCCCCAGCCTTTAATTTGCCGCCTGTGAGAAGAGTGAAAAGCATAAAAAGACGGGACGAATAGATGATACCATCTTCTTTTAGCGTATTGGCAATTTGATACGTGCTTGTTCCGTTTTTCACTACTACCTTTATGGTCTCGCTGTCTGTGTCTTTCGGTATGCTCGCAAATATAAACGTTTGCATCACAAGGAACAGGATAAACGCGATTACAATGATACGTTTACTTTGTTTTTTGAGCATCCAGGTACCCCTGAAGTATAATCTGCGCCGCCATCATGTCGATAAAAGGCTTCCTCTTCTTATGACTTACCTGCGCCATTTCGAAAATCCTGTGTGCTTCATTTGAACTGAACCTTTCGTCCCACAGTACAACCGGGATATTGATGTGCCTCTTTATTGCATCGGCAAAGTCCATAACCCCTTGCGCCCTCTTGCCGATACCCCCGCTCAAATCTTTCGGCAGGCCTATAACGATCTCTTTTACATCGTTGTTGTCTACAATATGTCTTAATTCATCAAAGTCTTTTTTTATAGAATTACGCTTGTGAAGCTTGAGCGCCAGGGCAATGCTCCGGGTTGGGTCTGACAGGGCAACCCCAATATTCTTATCCCCCACATCAAGGCAAAGTATCCTCATTTCCAAGTATTATAACAGTTTTTCCTTGAGATTCAAGAGTAAATATGACGGCAGACATGTCAGCAAAGCCCCTTTGCATACTATATAAAGGGGCTCACGTCGCCCCCTCCCCGGGCAAAGCCCGCGGAGCCTCCCGCACCCGCAAGCGGGTACCCGGCTCGTAAAACTCGCTAAATGATTGCTTCAACAGGGGTCCTCGCCGGCCTGTGGGAGTTTATAATACTTGTGAATTGTTATCACAATTATTCCCTTCAAATAATACATGATATTTTAGATTCACGGGAGGTGTACTTTTTTAATTTGCTTTAATAATACTATAATAACAGGTATTTGCAATGTATTTGTGAAATAGTGAAATATGTGATTGTATACAATTGCATAATTATTGATTAGATTGTGAAAAATTTCATTAAATAAAATTGTTCGATTTGACAACTTTTTATCAATTTGTTATAAACTGCACAATCTCGTTTTTAATCACGCTTAAGGAGGTATAAGGATGATAACAGCAGGTATAGATAGTGGTGCAAAAAACGTGAAAGCCGTCATCATGAAAGACGGTAAGGTTGTTGGAATGTCAATGGTTCCTGCAGGTTTGGATGCGAAAGCGGCCGCTGACCAGGCGTATGATGAGGCATTAAAGGCAGCCGGATTGAAGAGAAGCGATATCCAGAAAGTGCTTGTCACAGGCGCAGGAAAGAAAAATTGCTATTTTGCTCAGGGCGAAATTACAGAAGTCGGCGCTGCTGCGAAAGGCATCTCATATATTATGCCCAATGTACGGACAGTTATCGCTGTTGGTGCGGAAGAAGGAAAAGCTGTAAAAGTGAACGAAAAAGGTAACGTTGTTGACTTTGCAATCAACGAGAAGTGTGCAGCAGGCGCAGGGACATTCGTTGACGCTATGGCAAGGGCACTTGAGACACAGGTCGAAAAGATGGCAGAACTCTATGACCAGTCCACGAAAGAAATAGGCATGAACGCACAGTGCGCAGTTTTTGCGGAATCAGAGCTCGTTTCTCTTGTTCACTCACAGACTGCAAAACCGGATATCGCACGGGCAGTTTTGAATGCAATCGCAGATAGGATTGTATCTATGATGAGAAGGGTTGGTATTGAGAATGACGTAGCAGCAATCGGCGGTGTTGCGCTCAATAAAGGGTTTATCAAGGCAGTTGAGAAAGAACTCAACATTAAAATCACTGTGCCCGCAGATCCGCAGTTTGTCAGCGCAATTGGCGTTGCAATCGCTGCTGCAGAGTAAAAATTGGAGGTATAATCCTATGGCAGAAGAAAAGAAAGAATTTTGGAGATGGCCGGAATCAAGATGGACAAACCCTGAAATCGACTGGAAGAAGGGTAAATATATAACAGCAGGTATTGACGTAGGTTCCGTCAGCACCCAGGGCGTTATCATGGTAGATGGCGAGCTTTATTGCTACGGCAACATGAGAACAGGTTCAAACAGTCCGCACAGCGCAATCAACGTTTTCAACAAGGCAGTTGAAGACACAGACCTTACATTGAAAGACCTTCACTTCACCGTCGGCACAGGTTATGGCCGTGTAAACGTTCCTTTCGGGAACAGGGCAATAACAGAGATTGCTTGCCACGCGAGGGGCGCAAACTGGATGTATGGTCCTGCAGTAAAGACCATTCTCGATATGGGCGGCCAGGACTGTAAGGCCATTAAGGTTGACGAAAAAGGTAAAGTCAACGCCTTCTTGATGAACGATAAGTGCGCAGCAGGTACAGGCCGTGGCATGGAAGTTTTTGCAGACCTCCTCGGTGTACCGATTCAGGATGTTGGCGATATGTCCTTTAAGGTTGCAGAGGAACCATCCCCTGTCAGTTCAACCTGCGTTGTTTTTGCAAAATCAGAAGCAGCAAGCTTGCTCCGTGCAGGCTGGCCGAAAGAGAAAGTGCTCGCAGCATATTGTTCTGCAATGGCACACAGGGTGTTCTCACTCCTCGAAAAGGTCAATGTTGAGAAAGAATTTGCAATTACCGGCGGTATCGCAAAGAACCAGGGCATTGTAAAGAGAATCACGAAAGAGCTCGGTATCGAAGCATGCGACACCAAATGGTATAACAAGGCGTATGCAGAGAAGGGATTCCCCTTTGATACCCAGATTGCCGGTGCAATCGGTGCAGCACTGATTGGAAAGGCCCTTGTCGAAAAGGGAAGCAAATAAATGAAGGCAAACTATGGGTATAAAGATGGCTCAGGCGATTTCTTTATCACCATAGATACGGATTTATGCAACGGTTGCGGGGCATGCATAACAGCTTGCCCTACAACCGTTTTTGCGGTCGGTGAAGACGAGAATGATCCGCTTAATGAAAATCCTGTTGCTGCTGTATCGAAGGAACAGAGAAAGAAAATTAAATATGTTTGCGGACTATGTAAGCCAATACAGAACAGACCGGCAAAACTTCCGTGTCAAGTAGCATGTGAGCCGGGTGCTATAGTGCATCTCTGGTAATATAAAGCAAGTTCATAGTTGTTAGTTCAGAGAACCCCGCTCATGAAGGGCGGGGTTTTTTTGTTTAAGGATCCTTTAAGTTTTAAAACATGAATATAAAGATTAAATATTATTAATATCAGCCACTTGGCGTGTTCCGACCCCATCGAATTCACATTGAAATATTTTTCTTGACAGGTTACGAGAAGAGTGCTACAATTTTTGCATAGTGGAATCTATTTTCACTATGCAAAAATATGGTCTTGGAGATCGGACAGGATGAAAGACAACGATAATCAGCAAAAGCAGAGTTATCTCATTGCTTCCCTGGAGAAGGGTCTTCTGATTCTTGAAATGCTCTCCCGGCACAAAGAGCCTCTCAGTCTCGGAGAATTGGCATCGCTGGCAGGCATGGGGCCGTCCACGGCAACGCGATATGCGGCAACGCTCATGCACTTAGGGTACGTCAGGAGGGACCCCGGTACAAAGCAGTTCAGGCTTACCCCTAAGGTGCTCTCGCTGGGATTTGCGTTGCTCCGTGACATGGACCTGAGAACCCGTGTAGCCTCTCACCTGCTCGATGCGGCCCAACAGTTGAATGTGGGCGCCCAGTGCGCGATTCTGGACGGGACGGAAATTGTCTACATAGAAAGGATTCGCATGAACACTCTTATAGACCTGGACATTCCCGTCGGCTCGCGGCTGCCCGCCTATTGTACCGCCCTTGGAAAGGCGGTACTTGCGTTTATGGATCAGGCTTCGGTTGAGAAGATCATTAATGAGACCAATATGATTGCATACACGCCATACACGGAAACCAACAAGGCTGGTTTTCTGCGGACATTGGATGATACGCGCCGACGTGGATTTGCGATCAACAGGCAAGAGTTGATTCTGGGGAGGGATGCCGTGGCAGCACCGATATTCCGTAACGGAAAAGTGGAAGGTTCGATCGGTTTCTCCTTTCCTTTTGATGAAAACCACAAGGACACCTTTGAGGCAAAACTGGCCCAGGTCTTGATCGATATTTCTAAGAAGGTGTCTTTGGATTGAATATGAATAATGAGAGGCTGGATGTCCGTTAACGTGCCTGCGCAACGTAAAGGTTGCAGGATAGAGAAAGACGTGGGAGGCGTCACACCTTCAACGTAAATACTGTCAAGGAGGTAACAAACAATGAAAAAGAGTTATCTGCTTTTAATCGGTATCGTTATTCTTCTCGCGGCAGTTGGAACAGTTCCCTGCATAGCTGCCCCGGATTTTCCCACCAAACCCATAACCCTCTACGTGGGGTTTCCCCCTGGAGGTGTTGCGGGGAACTCGGCCCGGGCCATAGCACCGGGAGCGCAGGAGGTTTTAAAACAGTCCGTGGTGGTGGAGCATAAACCGGGGGCAGGCGGAACCGTTGCGGCTGATTTTGTAGTCCACTCCAACCCGGACGGATATACCCTCATAAATGCAGGGACGTCCACTCTTGCCTACTCGATGTTTACCGAGGGGGTAAAGTGGGGGCCGAAGGATTTCAGTGTTATTCTTGGATTTACGGCCTTCAACTATGCTTTGGTGGTTCCTGCCAATGCACCATATAAAACCTTCGACGAATGGGTTAAGTATGTGAAGGAGCATCCCGGCTACAAATACGGCACATATGGTCCTCTCAGCACGATGCATGTGCTCATGGAATGGATTGCCAAAGAGATGAATCTCAAGATCATCCCTGTTCACTTCAAGGGTGATGCGCCTGGTATCGCAGCGGTCCTGGGTGGGCACATCCAGGCTTATGCAGCGGCAGGAACCCATGTTGCTCAGGTCAAGGCGGGCAAACTCCGGACAATCCTTCAGGTGTCAGGAGAATCGAAGGATGCAGACCCGAAATCGGTAACCCGTTTTAAGGAAAGATTCCCGAAGGCGCCGCACGAGGTTTTTGTGCTTCCTATAGGCATCTTCGGCCCCAAAGGCATCCCGGGACCTGTTAAGGCCAAGCTGACGGAGGCCTTCAAAAAGGCAGCTAAAACAGAGACCTGTGCGCGGGCGCTCTCCCAGATGGCCATGACCGTCGAGATTGTGGAACCGGATCAATTGGAGAAAGATCTTGTATCGGCCCAGGAGAATCTGGCTAAAATAGTCCGCGATCTGGGGCTAAAAAGGTAGTAGATGAGGCGGAGGTAGCCATGAGAGCAGAATACTTTAGTACGCTGTTTCTTGTTGTCATCTCACTTCTTGTATGTGTGGGTGCCCGAAGGCTCAATATCGGGAGCTTCGGGAGCCCCGGACCCGGCTTCTTCCCGTTTGTGCTGGGCCTTGCGACAGGGGCGCTCTCCCTTGTAATCCTGTTCAAACAGTTGTTTCAAAAGAGGGAGGCTGCTTCGGGCCAGCAGTGCAATCTCTGGACTGTAGGCGGAAGAAGGGTCATATGCGTTCTTGTGGCCCTGGTCGGTTACGGATTACTTCTCCAGAGGATCGGCTATGTGTTCACAACTTGTCTCGTATTTGGTTTTCTGTTGAGAGCGGTTGAACCGCAGAAGTGGACCACAGTGGTGATCGGATCGATCATCGTGGCGGGGGTAAGCTACATTCTTTTCGCCCTGCTTTTGGGCATCTCATTGCCGCAGAGCCGGTTTGGAATATAGGGGAGGGCATCATGGATGTCTTCTCCCATATCGTTTTCGGTCTTCAGGTTGCCTTTAGTCCCATAAATATGGTGGCCTGTTTTGCAGGCGTTGTGCTGGGGACCTTGGTTGGGGTTTTGCCGGGCCTTGGTCCGGTAGCAACCATGTCCATGCTTCTGCCTATTACGTTGAAGATGTCGCCGGTGGCGGCCATTATCATGCTTTCAGGCATCTATTACGGGGCGCAGTATGGGGGTTCAATCACATCTATTCTGGTCAATATTCCGGGAGAGGCCACAACAGTAGTTACCTGCCTTGATGGATACAAGATGGCTCAGAAAGGACGTGCCGGCCCGGCCTTGGGTATCTCGGCTATAGGCTCTTTCATAGGTGGAACTCTCAGCCTCATCGGCGTTATGTTCCTCGCTGTACCCCTGGCCTCTTTTGCCCTCAAATTCGGTCCCCCAGAGTTTTTTGCCGTCGGCTTTTTGGCTCTTACGGTGGTAACCGGCCTTGCATCAAAATCAACGCTGAACGGGCTCGTGATGGCGATGTTGGGCATGCTTATAGGCACCATCGGCATGGATCTGGGTACAGGCGTTTCGAGATTTACCTTCGGGATTCAGACTCTTGCGGACGGCATCGGATTGGTCCCCGTCATTATGGGTCTTTTCGGCATAGGAGAGATTCTGCTTAACGTCGAGAGGCTTGTCAGTATAGATGTGAAGGACACAAAAGTAGGGAATATCTGGCCTACCGTCAAAGACTGGGTCCAAAGCCGATGGCCGATCCTTCGGGGCACGGTCGTCGGCTTTATCCTGGGTCTCGTTCCCGGGGGTGGGGCCATTATCTCGCCCTTCGTTTCATATGCGTTAGAGAAGAAGTTGTCGAAACACCCGGAGCGGTTCGGGACAGGCACTATTGAGGGTGTGGCCGGGCCCGAAACGGCCAACAATGCGTCTGCTCAGGCTTCGTTTATCCCGCTACTCTCTCTTGGAATTCCTTCGAACGTTGTTACAGCGGTTCTTTTGGGTGCCTTGATGATATATGGTGTGGAGCCGGGTCCGCTTCTCATATCGAATCACCCGGAAATGTTCTGGGGCGTCATCACAAGTATGTATCTGGGGAACGTGATGCTCCTGGTCCTGAACATGCCGCTTATCGGTCTCTGGGTGCAGATTCTGAAGGTGCCTTACAGGTTTCTTTTCCCCTTGATCCTGCTCTTTTGTCTCATCGGGGTTTACAGTGTGAGTGGCAGTGTTGTGGAGATCTGGATCATGGCTTTTTTTGGTCTCGTCGGTTATCTAATGAATAAATTCGGCTATGAACCGGCGCCCTTCGTAATGGGGCTGGTGCTTTCTCCACTTATGGAGGACTCCTTCAGACAGAGTCTCGTGCTTTCCGAAGGCAGTTTTGCAATATTCTTTACGAGACCTTTATCAGGCGTCCTGATGTTCCTCGGGATCGCCATCCTTATGAGTTACTGTGTCCCGTTCCTTAAGGGGCAGATCGGGCGTATGAAGGAAAACGTGGGAGAGTGAATTTAAAACAATGGGAGGAAACATGATTACGTTGATTAGAAATGTACAGGTCTTTGCCCCGGAGGATCGCGGCGCTCAAGATGTTGTTATTCTTGGGGACCGAAT
This sequence comes from Pseudomonadota bacterium, assembly GCA_026388315.1. Taxonomy (NCBI): domain Bacteria; kingdom Pseudomonadati; phylum Pseudomonadota; species Pseudomonadota bacterium. Next base: position 29,479 of record JAPLKA010000092.1, read on the forward strand.
CGTAGCAATTGGCGGAGATTTGACGAAGTGGACGGAGGTTTCGGAGTCTCAGGTTATCGAAGGAAAGGGGCGTTACCTTGTTCCCGGATTCATCGATCAACATGTGCATCTTCTCGGCGGCGGCGGCGCTGCGGGCTTCGGGAGCCGGGGGCCTGAGACCGCCTTCAGCGAAGCGGTGCTGGCAGGAACCACCACTGTCGTTGGGTGTGTAGGGGTGGATCAGGAGGGTCGGGACTTAAAAGAACTTTATGCAAAGACAAAAAGCCTCGAAGTACGCGGTCTTACCGCTCGTATGTATACAGGCGGGTTCGACATGCGGATCACACTGACCGGCAGTTTGAAGTCCGACCTTTTTCTCATTGATAACGTCATAGGGTCAAAGGTTGCCGTGTCGGACAGGAGATCGGTCCAGCCTACCCATGACGAACTGAAAAGGGTCTTTGCGGAAACGATAGTGGGGGGTCTCTCCGCCAACAAGGCGGGAGTGGTCCATATACACATGGGGGACCAGAAAACAGGTCTTACGCCGGTTATGCGGGCGTGGCAGGAAGTCGAAATGCCGATCAGAAAGATTGTTCCCACCCACCTGAACAGGAATGCCATTCTCATGGAGCAGGGGCTTGACTGGGCCATGTCAGGCGGTCTCGTCGATTTCACGCCTTCCATTACACCGGGCGATTTCAAAGAGGCGAAGAGGGCGAGCGAGGCTGTAGGAATCTATTTATCAAAAGGGGTTCCCATCGATCAGATCACATTGAGTACCGATGCGAATGGCGTATTTACAATTCACGGCTTCGATAAGATGTTCAGGGTGCCTATGACCCTGCTTCAACAGGAATTCCAGGACCTGGTTCTTGTCAGGAAGCTGAGCATGACGGATGCACTGAGGTGCGTATCCACGAATGTGGCGGACATCCTCAGACTCAGTCAGAAGGGTCGGATCGCGGAAGGGGCTGATGCGGACATGCTTTTGCTCGATCCGGAGACCCTGGACGTGGATGTCGTCATGGCCCGGGGTATTGTGGTCGTGGACGAGAAAAAGTTTATATCGAGGCAGAAGCTGGATGTATGAACCGGCAGGCCAGGTAAAAGCGGCTGCAAATGAAGGCAGCAAATAATTAGTCAGGAGGACATTATGCAAGAGTTTAAGGGTATTTTTACAATTCTTCCGCTTCCATTTACGGAAGACTATAAGATCAACGAAGAGGAGCTCTATCGTGCGGTAGATTGGGCGGTCAAAGCGGGAAGCCAGGGGATAATCGCCACCGGGTCGGCAGCGGAGTTTTCACATCTGACCCGTGATGAGAGAAGGTGGCTCATGGAGAGCACCTTGAAGCAGATCAGGAAGCACGACGGTATAAAGGCAATGGCCATGACTGCTGCTGCTGCCACCTTTGAAACCATCGAGTACACCGCATATGCAAAGGATCTTGGGTACGATGCAGCCCTGATTGTGCCCCCGTACTATTGGAAGGTCAATGAGTCGGAGGTTTTCCGGCATTACAAGATGATCTCCGAAGCGGTAGATATACCGGTTGTCATCTACCACAACGTTACGACCTCGAAATTCAGCATTTCCGTCGATTTCGCGGAGCGTCTCTCTACAATCCCCAATATCGCGGGAATCAAAGAGATGAGCACAGACCTCACATTTCTGCAATCCCTGTATGAGAGGCTTGGTGCAAAACTGAACATTCTCCAGACCTTTCGGGCCTATTTGTACGCCCTGTTGCTCGGGGCCTCGGGAGGGGCGATCACGGCCTTTGCCCTGCCGGCTTGCGTCCGTATCACGGAACTCTTGAAGGAGGGAAACATACCTCAAGCCGTGAAGGTCCAGCAGATTCTCAACGGACTCTTCAAAGGCTCAGGGGAAAGCTCAGGGGTACTGGGCAAACTGAAGGTGGCTACCGGAATAGCGAGCGGCCTTAACTTCGGTCCCCCGCGACCGCCCTACAACGCGCCATCAGCCCAGGATGTTGAAACCCTGCGGGCGACGTATGACAGGCTTAACGAGGCTATGAAATAGTTGAGCGCTGAGGTGAGAAGACAGGGGTGAGAACCCCTGAAAGGTGAACGTATGTCTAAGCAAAAGGAACGAGGGAAAGTGTGTGTTGATTTTTCCGACCTGGATTGGCGGGGGGCACATGCATTATTGACGAGTCTTGTGGTCCCGCGCCCGATTGCACTTGTCTCGACCGTGGGCAAAACCGGAGGGTTTAACGTGGCGCCCTTCAGCTTCTATGGCGCGATGGGCTGCAAGCCCGCCTTGGTTTACATCGGAATTGGGGCGAGGAGAAGAAAGCGGGAGCGGAAGGATACTATTCGAAACATCAAATCTACGAGGGAGTTCGTCATCAGTGCGGTTGATGATAGCCTCACAGACAAGATGAACCAATGCGGTGCAGACTATCCCTACGGCGTTTCCGAGTTCGAGGAAGTGGGGCTGACTCCCGTAAAGGCCGACCTGGTGGCAGCCCCCATGGTTCTGGAATCACCAATCAACATGGAATGCAAGGTACTCAGGATAATGACCTTTGGAAAGTTTCCCGACTCCGTCGACGTGGTGATCGGGGAACTGCTCCGGGTCCACATAGAGCGTGACCTATTAAAAGACGGTGTTGTGGACAGTCGCAAACTGAAGACAATTGCCCGTCTCGGGGAGGGATTTTATTGCACCACAGAGCACGTTTTTGAGCTTAAGGAACCCGACGGAACCCTGGGTTGACCATGAGAAGTGTGACGAAGCATGATAAATGAGAGGAGGAGTAATGGCCTTGTTGGAAGAAGTAAACAAACATTACGGTAAGTTGAAATTATTCATAGACGGTAGATGGGTGGAGCCGGAGACCGGCAAATATTTCGAAACCACCAACCCCGCAACCGGAGAGGTAATAGCGGAAGCCCCCGTGGCATCCCCAGGTGAGGTCGATAAGACCATCGCTTCAGCCCAGGAGGCTTTTAAGAAGTGGAGAAACGTACCTTTCAGGGACAGGGTGAAGCTCGTCTTCAACCTCAGGGACACCTTCGGCAGACACCACGAAGAACTCGCCAGGATCCTCGTCCAGGACCACGGATGTGCCATAGACGAGGGCAGGGGGACCATATCACGGTGCATGGAGAATATTGAAGCCGCAGGGAGCGCCATGTACAGCCTCTTCAAGGGCGAACACGTGGATCAGCTCGCCAACGGCATCGACTGCTACCTGATACGGGAGCCGATGGGCGTATTCATGATCATTACACCGGGAAACATCCCCATGCACGCATGGTCGTCCTTCGTCCCTTACGCCCTGGCCTGCGGGTGCACGGTTATCGTAAAACCGAGCCGCCAGTGTCCCGTATCGGCAGATGCCATGTTCAAGATGCTCGATGAGACGGGTTTTCCTCCTGGTGTCGCTAACCTGCTCCACATGGGACCGGAGAGAGAGCTCAATAAGCGTATCATATCTGATCCGAGGGTCAAAGGTGTGGGCCTCATCGGATCGACCAGGGTAAGTAAGGAACTTTTTGAATTGTGCGGAAAATATGGCAAGAGGTCCTCTCTTAACGGCAACGGCAAGAACTACATCGTGATCATGCCTGACAGCAGTCTGGATAATGCAGTGCAGTATATACTCCGCGGGTGCTTCGGCATGACCGGTCAGCGTTGCCTCGGATCGGACAACGTGGCGGTCATAGGGGACAACGCTCGATACGAAGAACTGAAAGAGAAACTGATCATAGCTTCAAAGGCAATGAAGATGGGCTATGGTCTCGATGAGACCGTTGAGCTTGGCCCCCTGACCACCGACAACGGGAAAAGGCAGGTGCTTGATTTTATTGAGTCCGGCCTTAAGGCTGGTGCGAAACTCCTCCTTGACGGACGGGAGGCAAAGGTTCCCGGATATGAGAAGGGCTATTTCGTTGGTCCCACAGTCTTCGAAGGGGTAACCCCTGACATGTATATTGCCCGGGAAGAGGCCTTTGGTCCCATGTGCAACCTTATAAGGGCTACGGACCTTGATCAGGCGATAGGATGGATCAACGGGACGAACTACGGCCACTCTGCCTGCATTGTGACAGAGAGCGGAAAAGCTGCCCGTAAGTTCATCAGGGAGTGTGAAGTGGGCAACATAGGGGTAAATGCCGGTATCCCGCAGCCCTATGCCTTCTTCGGCCTTGGCTCAAAAAAGGATTCCTTCTTCGGCAACTCGAAATCGAGGATGGATTCGGTGAAGCTGTTCCTCGATGAGAAGACAGTGACGGTGAGGTGGGTGTGAGCGCCCATTTCGCATCCCTTCGGTCTTGGCAGCCCGTTTCATAAATACGACGACGCGCGGGTAGTTGTCCCGAAAATCCCTCCCGAGGACCCTTGGAAGGGGTGGTGTCTTCATTACATTCTCAAGTTATTTTGTGTGGGCTCCCTGTAGTCGCTGTTCTTGCCATATTTTCTTACTTTTATAGCGTGGGAGTCGTTAACCATGACACCGGCTACGTTAGCTTCCCGAAACAACCGCAGACAGCCTTTTAAATTTCATGGCAGCTTTCAAACGGTAATGAATGACCAGAAATAGGGAATTTTTCTTAACCTCATAAGGACATTATGCGATAACGATAATGAAGCACACATATGCTGTATCGACCCTGCATCTAATTGGCGGAGACAACAATGCTGCACATAGATATCTATATTGACACCCCAACATATCTATTATAACATTCTTAACGTTCTGATATCTCGGCACTATTTATCACTATAAGGAGACCAGATGAAAGATCTATCCAGGACAAATCAGGAATTAATCGAAGAGATATCCTTATTAAAACAGAGAATCCAGGAACTCGAACAATCGGAACCAGAACGCAAGCGCGCCGAGGAGGCTTTGCGGGAGAGCGAAGACAAGTTTCGAAGCCTTGTTGAGCGATCTAATGTGAGTGTTTACCTTATACAGGATGGAGTGTTCAGGTATTCCAATGCATGCTTTGCCGAAATGCTGGGATATACCGTCGAAGAGATGATCGACAAGATAACCCCGGAGGATATAGTCTTCCCCGAGGACTATCGAAGTTTCTCGGCGGAGAATATACGGAAGAGACTGGCCGGGGAGGTTGAATCCATCCGTTACGAGGTAAGGCTCGTAACAAAGAATGGTGAAATCAGATACGTTGAGGCCCATGGTTCCCGTACCGCCTATCAAGGGCGACCTGCTGTGATTGGGACCATAGTGGACATCACAGATCGCAAACATGCCGAGGAGACGCTCTATGAAAGCGAGCAACAGTACAAGACGGTATTTAAAAACACCGGTGCAGCCACCGTTATTATCGAGGCAGACACCATAATCAGCCTTTGTAACGCTGAGTTTGAACGTCTTTCCGGATATACCAGAAATGAAATCGAGGGTAAGAAAAGCTGGACCGAATTCGTGGTCAGGGAAGACCTGGAGCGTATGGTTACCCAGCACCGCATGCGAAGGGAGAACCATGACCAGGCCCTGCAGAGGTATGAATTCCGGTTTGTTCCACGGACCGGAGAGATACGCAACATCTATCTTGTTATCGACACCATTTATGGCACAGAGAAGAGTGTGGCCTCCTTAATAGATATCACCGACCGCAAGCAGGCCGAGGAGGAACTGCGGGAGAGCGAGGATAAATACCGTACATTGATTGAAACAACCGACACAGGCTTTGTTATTATTGATAAGGATGGCTTAGTGCTTGATGCAAATCTCGAATATGTGCGTCTTACCGGACACCATGATTTGAGCGAAATAGTCGGCAGAAGCGTCATAGAATGGACTGCCGATTATGAAAAAGGAAAAAATGCAGCGGCAATCAAAACCGCCTTTGAGAAAGGATACATAAGAAACCTGGAAGTTGACTACGTGGATTCAAAAGGCAACATTACCCCCATTGAGATCAATGCAACATCCATGGAAATAGAGGGAAAAATACAAACTATAACGATATGTCGCGACATCACCGACCGTAAGCGGGTAGATGAAGCTCTCCGGGAAAGCGAATCAAAGTTTCGCGCTCTTGCCGAAAACAGCCCCGCGGTGATTTTTGTTATTCAAGGAGAAAAGTACATTTACACAAACCCTGCTTTCACTGCAATAACAGGATATACCCCAGAGGATCTCTCTTCAATGAATTTCTGGGATTTGATCTCCCCTGACATGCGTGAATTGGTAATGACAAGGGGTATTGCACGTCAAAAAATGGAAGATATTCCTCCACGATATGATTTGAAGTTTATCACGAAATCCGGCGAGGAAAGGTACGGTAACTTCAGTGCGGCGTTCATTGAATTTCAACATAGGCCGGCAATATTAGGATCCGTGTTGGATATAACGGAGCGTAAAAGAATGGAGGAAGCATTAAAAGATAGTGAGGAAAAGTACCGGAATATCTTTGAAAATGCTGTAGAAGGAATATACCAGTCAACCCCCGGGGGTCGATTTATCAGTGTCAATCCGGCAATGGCAAGAATGTGTGGTTATACATCACCAGAAGACATGATCACAAAAATTACCGACATAGCACAACAACACTATGTCAATCCACAAGAACGGGAAATATTCAAGGAAATCATGACAAGACATGGAACCTCAGATAATTTTGAGCACCAAATATATTGCAAGGATGGTATTCTTATTTGGGTCTCAACGAATTCGAGGGTTGTTCGGGACACAGAGGGCGCTATACTCTATTATGAAGGTACCTATGAGAACATTACCGAGAGAAGGCTGGCAGACAAGCAACTACGAAGCGAAAGAGAGACCTTTTTCTCAATTCTCCATAATGCGCCGTACGGGATATTTGTGAACGATCCCAATGGAGGGCTTCTCCTCGTTAACTCTGAGGCAAGCAATATTACGGGTTACGCGAAAGAAGACATACCAACGGGGAAAGTTTTGTTCAACAAAATGTATCCTGATCCTGAGTATAGAAAAAACATCATACGGACATGGATAAAAGACGTTTCAACCAAGAGCATTGACAGGACGTTCAGCGTTCATTGCAAGGATGGAGCCGTAAAGGATTTAGAGTTCAGGACCTTTCGACTGCCTGATGGCAAAGCGGTCACCATGTTTTCTGATATCACCGACCGAAAAAGGGCTGAAGAAGAAAAAAGAAATCTCCAGTCCCAGCTTATCCAGTCTCAGAAGATGGAGGCTGTTGGAACGCTGGCAGGCGGTATCGCCCATGACTTCAATAATATCCTCACTGCCCTGATGGGGTATGCCACCCTCATGCAGATGAAGATGGATAAGGAAAACCCCTTGCGGCCATATGTGGATCAGATACTCTCCGCTTCCCAGAAGGCAGCCGATCTGACCCAGAGCCTTTTGGCTTTCAGCAGGCAGCAACCCGTCACGCTTGTCCCTCTGGATATAAACAATACAATTAAAGTGACAAAGAAATTACTTAAGAGGGTCCTCACCGAGGATATTGAGCTACGCACATCCCTTACGCATGACGATACGATCGTCATGGCCGATAAGTCGCAGATGGATCAGATCCTCTTCAACCTTGTCGCCAACGCAAGAGATGCCATGCCGAAAGGAGGGAAGCTTACCATAGAGACCTCTATTGCCACTGTAGATAATACGTTTATAGTGATGCATGGGTTCGGAGAACCGGGAAGGTATGTACTGATAAACGTCTCCGATACGGGCATGGGTATGGATGAGGCAACAAAGGAGAAGATATTTGACCCCTTCTTTACCACCAAAGAAGTAGGGAAAGGGACAGGGCTCGGCCTTGCTACTGTCTATGGTATCGTAAAGCAGCACAACGGATATATCACCGTAGACAGCACACCCAACCAGGGTAGCACCTTTCGCATCTATCTCCCTGCAGTAAAGATGATGGTTGATGAGACACAAGACATGACAACCCCCGTCACAAAGGGGAAAGAGATAATCCTTATCGCCGAAGACAATGAAGAGGTAAGGCGCTTTATGCGGGAAGCACTCCAACAATATGGCTATACAATAATTGAAGCCTCAGATGGTGAAGATGCGGTAGATAAATTCAAACAGCACCGGGACATAGACCTCATCGTCGTTGACTCCGTGATGCCGAAAAAGAACGGACGGGAGGTCTACGAGGAGATACGCGGGATAAACCCTCATATCAAGGTGCTCTTTATGAGCGGGTATACGAAGGACGTCGTCCTCAATAAAGGGATTGAGGATAAGGAGTTCGACTTTATTGCCAAACCATTGTCACTCAACAGGCTTCTCCAGAAGGTCCGTGAGGTGCTGGACAGGTAGGTATCATATACATAAATCCATCGGAACCCTGTATCGGTACAATATTCACCAGCAATACCCCTATGAATGTCTCTATCCTTATTAACTGAAGCCGAGCATTGTCATTATTTCCAACATACGGCATTTCATTGGCTATCTCCACAAAGGCAGAATAAATTCCATAGCCAACGGCACGAAAAATTCCATAGCAGGAATGCAATAAATGAGATGGTGCCCGTAATCGTCTGCGATAAAGCGCTGTTTGGGCAACGAGCCGTCGATGGCTTACCCCTGCCTTACCGCCATCTTATCGCTTGCAATTTTCAAATCCAGTGTTGTATCATTCGAATAATGGCAGCGTTCATTATTATCTCATTTGCACTTACCCAAAGCCTATGTTTCAGATGCCAGAAAATAGGGATAAAAAGTGAGTAAGAAACCCGAAAAAGAAAAATCCCCGATACAAGAGGTCGCGAAACCGCACAAGCTTGCGGTGGAGGCGCTGCAGAAAAGCGAGGAGAAATACCGGACCCTCTTCGAGGAGTCCTTCGACGGACTTTTCATCACCTCCCCCGGAGGGAAAATCCTCGATATGAACAAGAAGGGTGTCACAATGTTCGGTTATGACACAAAAGAGGAGATACTGAGTCTCGACTTAGAAAAGGATGTTTATGCAAATCCGTCGGACAGAAAGCGGATACTTTCATTGTTAAACGCACAGGGCACCGCCGAATATGAGGTTGTGGTCAAGAAGAAGAACGGCGAAACGATGGTAACACATTGCTCACTAACCGCTGTGAAGGACGAAAGGGGAGGGGTTACTTCATACCGGGGCATAATCCGCGACATCACCGAACGTAAACAGGCAGAGGAGGAAAGGAAAGCACACATTCGTTTTCTGGAAAGCTTGGCGCGGATTGATCAGGCGATCAAGCATGAGACGGATGTTGAGCAAATGCTGTGGAATATAATCAAGACGGTGTTTTCGATTTTCGACTGTGACCGTGCCTGGCTCCTCTATCCGTGCGACCCGGATGCGCCGTCGTTTCGCGTATCCGTGGAAATCAGCAGGCCTGAGTATCCAGGCGCCAAGGTCTTGAATGTGGACGTGCCGATGTCCCCCGGCGAAGCCCGGAATATGCGGGAAGCTCTGGAGTCTGATGACCCGGTGACTTACACCGCCGGGACGGAAAGGCCAATATCGACTGCCAAGCAATTTGGCGTTCAGTCCCAGATGTTTGTTCCTCTTTATCCCAAGTTGGGTAAGCCCTGGGTGTTCGGTATGCACCAGTGTTCGTATCCTCGCATCTGGACAAAGGAAGAACAAAATCTTTTTAAGGAGATTGGCCGCCGGATTTCCGACGGACTCAGTAGTGTCCTCTATCTTCATGAACTGCAAGACAGCGAGGAACGGTACAGGAACGTGTTTGAACATCACACCGCTGTTAAGTTTCTCATCGATCCGGATACCGGCAGCATCATCGAAGCGAATGAAGCGGCCGTAAATTATTACGGATGGTCGCACGAACGGCTCAAGCAGATGAAGATTCAGGAGATCAACACGCTTCCGCCCGAAGACATCAAAAAGGAGATGGAAGAGGCCCGCACCAGGAAACGGACCCATTTTGAATTCCGCCATCGACGGGCTGATGGGTCGATTCGGGATGTGGAGGTGTTCAGCAGCATTATCGAAACAAAAGGAAAAGGTCTCCTCCACTCCATCATTCATGACATCACCGAGCGCAAGCGGGCGGAGGAAGCGCTGCATGAGGCAAATGCGTACAACCGGAGTCTGATTGAAACCAGCCTTGATCCGCTGGTGACCATTGGGCCGGATGGCAGGATCATGGACGTGAGTGCAGCGACGGAAGCGGTGACAGGGTATACCCGTACGGAACTGATCGGCAAAGACTTTTCCGATTATTTCACCGAGCCGGAGAAAGCACGTGCGGGATATGGAAAAGTATTCCGAGAAGGTTCCTTGCGGGACTATCCATTGGAGATTCGACATCGGGACGGGCATGTGACCTCGGTGCTGTACAACGCCTCCGTGTATCGGAATGACGCTGGGGACGTCGTGGGAGTCTTTGCGGCGGCGCGCGACATCACCGACAGCAAGCGGGTAGAGGAAGCCCTGAAGTTAAGCGAAGCCAAATACCGCTCCATCTTCGAAAACGCTGTAGAAGGCATCTTCCAGACTGCCCCGGAAGGACAATTCATAACCGTCAATCCTGCACTGGCACGTATGCATGGGTTTGCATCCCCGGAAGAGATGATAGCGGGTATTGCCGATATCGGTAAGCAAATATATGTAAATCGTGAAGACAGAGAACAGTATCGCACGATCCTCGAAGAAAAAGGGGAAGTAAATAACTTTGAGGCACTGGTATACCGGAAAGACGGAAACACCGTGTGGACATCAGCCGATGCTCATGCGGTTAAGGATGCTGACGGGAATATTACCCGATTCGAGGGTACAGTGGAGGACATCACCCCCCGTAAACTTGCCGAGGAAGAGCTGAAACAGACCCTGGAGAAACTCAGAAAATCCTTAGTCGGCACTATCCAGGTAATATCTTTAACGGTTGAGACACGAGACCCTTATACCGCAGGTCATCAGAGGAAGGTATCAAACCTTGCACGGGTAATCGCTCAGGAAATGGACCTTCCCAATGATACAGTTGATACTATCCGCATGGCAGGCATTATCCATGATATAGGTAAGATATCAGTCCCTGCCGAGATATTGAGCAAACCTACAAAGCTCACCGACATAGAAATGAGCCTCATCAAGGCCCACTCTCAGACAGGATACGACATACTGAAAGATGTAGGATTGCCCTATCCCATAGCAGAGATAGTCCTCCAACACCATGAACGGTTAGACGGTTCAGGTTACCCCCAGGGTCTCAAAAATGGCGAGATACTCCTTGAAGCACAAATCATTGCTGTA
>JAPLKA010000093.1 GCA_026388315.1 Pseudomonadota bacterium
AGCGCCCAGTTCGCGCGCAAAGGCCCTTTCTCCCTCGCTCCGCGCGAAGACAAAAATCTTTGAGTGTGGATATTTATGTTGTGTCATCTGTATTACGAGATGGGCCGAGGCGCCAAAGCCGATCAAACCGAGATTGTCCCCGTCTTCCAAGCCCGTAAGCCTGAGAGAACGGTACCCGATTGCACCTGCACACAAAAGCGGTGCCGCCTCCATATCAGTAAAGGCATCAGGTATCTTGAAAGCAAAGCCTTCCCGGACAGTAGCATACTCGGCATAACCGCCATGGGTATCCCTGCCGGTTGCCTCAAATTGTTCGCAGAGGTTGTCGTCACCTCTGAGACAGAATCCGCATCTCCCGCATGCAGAATGTATCCAGCCAATGCCAACCCTGTCCCCGATCTTCAGTTTGCCTACACTTTTACCTGTCTCTACAATGTTCCCGACAATCTGATGACCGAGGACAATGGGAAATTGTGGCGGGGGAGTCCTGCCCTCAATCTCGTCCAGTTCGGTATGGCATACGCCACAGGCAGAAACCTTGACAAGAACCTCCTCGTCTTCCGGTACAGGGACAGGAAGATCGACAAGAGACAGAGGGTTCTTTTCCTCCGGAAGCCTGCTGATTCTATTCAATGCCATTGCCTTCATTTTTCCCTCCCGTGATTTTTGTCAGAAAAAATATACCACAAACAGAAAGCTTCTCAAATATCTCAATATCTTAATCTATTTATCTTTTATGTTCAAATTGACTTATGCATCTTAATTTGAATACAGAGGGGTAATGTGCTATGATAAGCGAACAAAAAGGAGGTAACCATGCCATCTAACACAAAAAAAACGGAACTGATAAGGAAAAGGAAAAGAACGGCTTCAGGAAAAAAGAGAAAAAAAGTCATGTCTAAGACGTCAACCCCCGTATTCCCGATACACGTCGAAAAGAATGAGTAATACCCTGCGGTACGAAATCGGTCCCATAAGACCGCCGAACGAAGCATACAGCCTGCTTGTGCGCTTCACAAGAAACTGTTCATGGAATCAATGCGCTTTTTGTCATGTATACAAGGGAAGAAGATTCGAAAAAAGGACACTGGATGAGGTCAGGAGAGATATTGATACAATAAAGACCATATACGACGATATTATGGACTTATCCCGGAAACAGGGGTTTGCTGGTAAAATCACCGAACCTCTTGCCGAATCTATTTTCTCAAGTAATGCCTATAACGAATGTTATAAAAGTATCGCCGTGTGGCTCTACTTCGGCGGGAAAAACGTTTTCATCCAGGATGCCAACTCCTTAGCCATGAACCCCGAAGATTTTATCGCTGCACTTACCTATTTGAAAGAAATGTTTCCTTCCATTGACAGGGTAACATCCTATGCCCGCTCACGGACCATCGCAAAGAGGCTTACCGCTGACAACTTAAAAAGGATGAAGGATGCCGGTCTCACGAGACTCCACATAGGATTGGAATCGGGGAGCAACTTTCTCCTCAAATACATGAACAAAGGTGTCACAAAAGAAGAACATATTGAGTGCGGGGAAAAGGTGAAGGCGTCGGGGATAGAGCTTTCAGAATACATAGTGCTCGGTATGGGCGGCAGGAAATGGTGGAAGGAACATGTCCAGGATACATCCGATGCCCTGAATATTATCAATCCTGATTTTATCCGCTTCAGGACGTTGAAAGTGACCAAGGATATGCCTCTTTATGAAAAGGTAGAAAGCGGTGATTTTATCCTTTCCACAGAAGAGGAAATACTTCTGGAAGAAAGGTTCCTTATTGAACACCTCAACGGCATAACAAGTTACATAAAAAGTGACCATATTCTTAACCTCCTTGAAGAGGTTGAAGGGAAGCTTCCCGAAGAAAAAGAGAAATTACTGGGGGTTATTGACGAATTCCTCTCGCTTACCGATGAACAAAGACTCGTATTCAGGTTCGGGAGAAGGGCAGGTATCTACAGGCAGCTCAATGATCTCAATGACGAACTCACCTATTTCAAGATAAAAAAACAGATCCGGGAAATGGAACAGAAAGAGCCCGGAAGCGTAGAAAAAACCCTCTTGCTACTCCTCGAAAATTACATCTAAGACGCTACCTTTTGCATTTGATTTCTCAACGGTTGTATAGTTTAATAGAACATGATTTCGCTTATACGGGAGAAGGTAAAACAGTATAACCCAAAAACCATGGAAAGCCCCGGAGCCCTTTGTGCGGGTGTCGTGATACCTATATATGAAAAAGAGCAGGAATCCTTCATTGTCCTCACCAAACGGTCAAATGAGGTAAGAATGCACAAAGGCGAGGTCTCTTTCCCGGGAGGTATGTGCGAAGACGATGATGGCAGTGTCATGAATACCGCGCTTCGTGAATGCTGTGAAGAGATTGGTGTGAGAAAAAATGATGTTGAGATTATTGGAAGATTAGATGATATGCATACACTGACGGGGTTTGTCATAACGCCTTACGTGGGTATAATCCCTTACCCTTACAGATTCAAAACCAACCCCGTAGAAGTTGCCTACCTCATTAACCTGCCCGTAGAATATCTTATGGGTGTTAACCCGGTTATGGAAGAGGCGGAGCACATGGGCAATATACAGGTAGTGCCGTCTTTTTATTACAATGGCGACAGGGTATGGGGTGCCACATGTCGCCTGCTTCTGCAGTTCAGAAAAATTGTAAATAATGAAACAATTTAATTTCAAGGTACTTTTAATCCTCTCTTTGGGGCATCTGGTCGTCGATATATACCAGGGCGCGCTTCCTGCCACCCTGCCATTTTTAAAGGAAAAGCTCTCACTTTCCTATACCATGACCGGTGTTATTCTGATGATGGCCAACTTTACCTCATCGGTGCTCCAGCCCCTCTTTGGCTTTTATTCCGACAGGAAAACAAAGGCAGTGCTTCTACCCATCGGTTTGCTTGCTGCAGGCATAGGGTTTTCCCTTTTGTCCATTCCAACAAATTATTTTATTGTTCTTTTTCTTGTGGTGATAAGCGGGCTCGGCGTTGCCTCCTATCATCCGGAAGGTTATAAAACTGCTCACTTTTTTACCGGCGAAAAGAGCGTCACCGGCATGTCTATTTTCTCTGTGGGCGGAAATTTTGGTTTTTCTCTGGGGCCCCTCTTTGCAATATATATCATCCAGTATCTCGGATTTTCTTCGCTCCCTCTTATTGTTGTGCCATCGCTCCTGTGCACAGCCGTTATCATTTATTACAGAAAAACAATCGCTATTCCGAGACTTGCCCACGCCGAGCAGCAAAAGACTGCATCCAAAGCCCCGGTAGGCGCCTATATCTCGCTTTTTCTTGTTATTGCCATTGTTGTCATGCGGTCCTGGACACAGATGGGATTGCTCACTTACATACCCTTTTACTACATCAACCACCTGAAAGGCGATCCGCTATTTGCAGGGAATCTTATATTCGTCTATCTCGTATGCGGCGCTGCCGGCACACTTATCGGCGCACCCTTTGCGGACAGGTGGGGGCATAAATTATTTCTGCGTCTGTCCATGTTCCTTGCCACAATAACCCTTCCCCTTATCTTTGTGCCCTTTATCCAAAAGACCTATCTCATATTTATCGTCCTTGGTATTCAGGGGATGCTCCTTATATCAACATTTTCCGTAACGATAGTTATGGCACAGAAGCTTCTTCCGAATAAACTCGGTGTTGCCTCCGGTCTCATGGTGGGTTTTGCCATAGGCACCGGTGGAATCGGTGTAACCCTTCTCGGTTTGGTGGCCGACAATTTTGGCGTACCCGTAGCCCTTGAGTCTATAATGATACTTCCGCTTATAGGATTCATTCTGAGTCTGGTAGTAAGGTATAAAGGATAAAAACAGCGTGGAGCATAATTCTTAATTGCATTTAACGCTATCTGGTATGCGCTGAGGAGCGGTATATGAAGCCTATTATTAGCATAGTTGGTCGTCCGAATGTAGGTAAGTCCACTTTATTCAACAGGATTGTAGGATACAGCAAGGCTATCACCGAGGATACCCCTGGTGTTACAAGGGACAGGAACTACGGTGAATTTGAGTATGACGGGAGAGAATTTGTCCTTGTTGATACCGGCGGATTCGAGCCTGCAACTGAAGACAATATGTTTCAATTAGTTGAGCGCCAGATTCACGTGTCCATGGACGAATCGTCTGCCATCCTCTTCGTGCTTGATGGAAAAGACGGTTTATTGCCCCAGGATACTGAGATTGCGAATGTTTTAAGAAAGCACAGCAAACCTGTATTTTATGTGATCAACAAGGTAGATTCGCAAAAGAGAGAAAACGATCTTACCGAATTTTACAAACTCGGCACAGGAAAGCTTTATCCGGTGAGCGCTGCCCACGGGCTCGGTATTGGCGAGCTGCTGGATGATGTTTGCAGGGCATTGCCGGTCAGGGGTCAGGGGTCAAAAGATAGGGGTCAAGGGGTCAAGGGGTCAAGGGGTCAAGGGTCAGGGGACCAAGGGTTCGAGGGTTCGAGGGTTCGAGGGTTCGAGGGTTCGAGAGGTCAAGAAAACACTTCAAAAGAGGACGACCAGAGCGAAAACGGTGCTGATCAGTCCGAAATCCGAAATCCGAAATCCGAAATTTTAATTGCCATTGCTGGCAGGCCCAATACCGGTAAATCTTCCATTGCAAACAGGGTTCTCGGTTCAGAAAGGATGATCGTCAGCGAAATCCCGGGCACAACCAGGGACTCCGTGGACACAAAAATTACATTTATGGGCAAAGACGTCATTCTCATCGATACTGCCGGACTGCGCAGAAAAAGCAGGATTTCCATGAAGGTTGAGGAATATTCTGTTTCAAGCGCAATAAGAACCATCGAGAGGGCGCATGTCGTAAACCTTGTCATAGACGCTGCAGAAGGGGTAAGCCATCAGGATGCCAGTATCGCACATATGGTTCTTTCAAGGGGGAAAGGTCTCTGCATCGTTATTAACAAGTGGGACCTCGTAAATGAAAAGGCAAGGCAAAACGAATACGAGCAGATGGTTATGAACAGGATCCCCCACTGCTCCTTTGCACCGCTTGTCTTTGCCTCTGCAAAAACAGGGAAGAATATTGAGAGAATAATTGAAACAGACATAAGGATATACGGCCAGTTGCAGAAGATAATACCTACACCCACCCTGAATAAAGTCTTTGAAGGGTTTTTGAAAAAGACTGCCATTCCCCGGGTACAGGGAAATCAGATAAAAATCTTTTACGTGAACCAGGTAACCACATCTCCCCCCACGTTTCTCCTCTTCTCCAACCGTCCCGAACTCATACCCGAGCATTACAAACGGTACCTTGAAAACTCCCTGAGGGAAAAGTATGCTTTTACGGGTGCACCGATAAGGCTGTTTTTCAGGAAGAAATAAGCCAAACGTTTCTTATTGTCCGAATCTCAGAAGAAAATTTCAAAAGTGAAGCTCCCCGCCTACAAGGCGGGGAGCTTCACTGCACCGGCTATAAACCCAATCGACACCGAATCGAACCCACCCAATTGATAGGCCTTCTCCATCAGGTCAAATGTTAAAGCTGAGATAAGCACGCCTGACCCGAAGGCCATGACAGACCCTACCACCCTTTTGGATACCTTCATATAGAGGCCAATCAAGACCCCAATGAAGAGCGCCGCCCCACCTATGAGCCCATAGATACCTGCAGTTATCATTGGCTGTGTCCAGTTAAAAAATAGTTCATGCCCTCGCTACCATATTATCTATTCCGTACAATCTTGATTATTCATAGAACTATACACCATTGCAGGAAATTTTACATCTGAGGATTTCAGGAAGACAGCCGTATTTTGCAGGAGCAGAAAACAAGCCGTTATACAATTGCACATTCCTGGAATAACGCGCTGTTTACTTCTTGGCCTTTTTCTTCGGAGCCGACTTTAGTGAACGCTTCTGCTTTTTGCCGCTGAATGCCCAATACCCCAGGATAATGAGGTTTATGGGAGTAACAATGGAAAGAATACCCCATAAAATCGGGTTTCTTCCGTTCTTTGAGGCGATCCTGCCAAAACATATGGCGATGTACAGGATCAGTACGATGATAACGATATAGTGGAACGGCTGCATTGAGAATCCGTCAAATGATTTCATAAATGAACGTAGTGTGGTCATAAATTCAATACCTCCTCATCAACTTTTCTGAATATGCTATATGTTTTTGCCAGTTATCAATATAGACACCGGCAAGATTCGGGATAAGTATCCTTTCCTGATCACTCGGTTGATGCCTCAATCTTTTTTAAAATAGGGTTATCAGCCAGGAATATATTAATAGTCTCAGTCACGTCATCAAAAATGAGAACTGCCAATCCGTTTTCAAGTTTATGTCGTACCTGTCTGAATTTTGCTTTTTGAGAAGCCTCTATCTCACCATAATCAGTGCCGTCTCTTGAAATAAATTCTTCAATAACACCTTGTATGGCTTCAGGACTGAGTTTGTTGACTGGAATTATATGGATAGACATTTATCGTATTATCTCTTTTGCCGGTAACCCATTAAATATTATGCCTGAAACAGGAGTTCCGCAATAATCACAACCTCAAACCGGGCAAATATTGTCATATGTACACCTCAAGAGCACTGCCAGATAGAAATATCGGCTTATTGGCAGTGAGTGGGTGAGATAAAATGTCAAAAAACGTTCCGCCATCAAAGACAGAACGCTTTTTGACGATGAATCATCAAGGAAACCGAGGAACCGCCTCGAATTCCTTTTGACCGGATTTATTTCTTTTTCGGTGTTTCAGCCTTTGCAGGAGTGGCAGGGAGTTCTTTAACGGCGGCATCCCACTTATCGATAATAGCCTTTAGTTCACCGGCTTTTGCCTTGGCACCGATCGGATCGGAAGCGATCATGTCTTTGGTTGCTTTCATGCCTTCCTCAAAGGCCTTGGCGTCAGTGGCCCAGGCATCCTTCTTGTCTTTTAGGCTCTTTTCTACCTTTTTAACAGCGGCTCCAAGGTTTTTCCAGCCATCTTCAAGGCTCGCTACGGCTGTGTTTACCTCATCGGTCATAGCCTTCTTGCCTGCTTCGACGGCCCCTGTAGCTTTCTCGAAGGCGGACTTGGCATCGATATAACCCTGCTTCGCTTCCTTATATTTTTTTTCGTTCATCAGAGATTCTGCTTTGTCCCAGAGGCTCTTGGCAGCTCCAAAATCGGCGGCGGCATACTTGTCGGCTCCAGCAGACACGGCTGCATCAGCGGCTGCCTTGGCGGCAGATTTCTCAGCATCTGGTGGTGTTGCACAACCAACAAACACAAGGGCCAATGAGAAAACTATCAATAATAATACTGCATGCTTGAAATGTTTCATAATATTACTCCTCCATTATTTTATTGAGCGTTATCGACAAAAAATTACAACACAAATTATTTGTATTACAACAAGTTTTTCAAGGTCTTCTTTCTTTAACCGGATAAGAAAAAGAAAGCGGACCCGAAGGCCCGCCTGGTCTTCATTTATTTCTTCTTCGGTTTGGCCGGTGCCTTCTTTGCAGGTTTTGCTATTGCCTTTCCGCTGACTACTGCCTTTAAAGCCGCACCTGCGGAGAACTTAGGCACTTTCTTTGCGGCAATCTTAATCTCCTTGCCGGTCTGAGGGTTTCTGCCCTTTCTTGCCTTTCTCTCTGCAACTGAGAATGTCCCAAATCCTACGATTGTTGTTTTCTCACCCTTCTTGAGCGCCCCTTCGATACAGCCGATGATTGTCTGGAATGCTTCGTCTGCAACTTTTTTTGTGACTTTAACCTTTTCTGCTACCTTTGCTACAATTTCTGCCTTAGTCATCTTCAACTACCTCCTTGGATATGTTTGAATATATCTATGATTATCAGGCAAATAGACCTTACCTGTTGTGTGAACCCTTGCAGTAATAACTATCTATGAAATATATAAGCATAACTCTCAACAATGTCAAGGGATATTTGTGTTTAATTGTTAGATATCTTTATTTTTCAGCTATTCAGGAGAGGGGCTGATTCTAAAGGCTTACAGTTGCTGTGTTTATGATATTGTGGTAGAGAACGGCAAATATCTTATTTCCAGATCAAGGGCCGGTATCAAACAACATAGTCTTCAACGGTAACACATTTCGGTAACTCCCTATTTGCCACCAGTTCATTCCGGTCATTATAAAACAATTATGATTATCTTTTCATCTTCTTCGATAAATTCCATTGAATAGTATGTGCTTTTGTATGTGGCCATGTTATTTACCGGCAAGATTCTTTGTGAGAGCTTCTTTCAAGATAACATACAAACTCATAAAACACCGATTATCTCTGCCAGTCTTATGGACGTCACATCTTTTATCAATGGTTTTACAATCCTCTTTTTTCATTAAACACATGCCAGGAATAAAAGGTTACCCTTTCTTTGTAAAAGGGTTTTCCAATTTGAAATCTTGTAGCCTTAGCAGAAATGCGTTTTTGCTGAATGCACCTTATCATTTCATAGGTAAAAACAGCACTTCAAGGCGATATTATTGGGTTTTCAACTCAAAAACCATATTCAAAGGGTTAGTTTTTATAACTCAACACTCAAAACTCAGAACTCAACACTGCTTTTAAAGGGCTTGGTCCGACCCCAATTACGCCCCCTCTCATTTCATATCCTCTACCAACCCGTGAAAGGTCTTCACCCATTCATTCCATAGGCGATCAAAATCCGGCGTGTTTTTCAGCATTGGCCCCAATCGGTCGAGCCATGCCTTTTCGTTCCACTCTCGCAGCGTGTCCGAAGTCAGACCCCTAATATCAGGCTGCATGCCCCGAATATGGCACTTCTCATCGAAAAGAGGTTTCAGTTCTTTCCATGAAAAATACTCTCCTGATTTGCACAGAATATACCAGAGATCATACAAATCTCTCGGACGTGGCCACTTCTTCTGCTGCTGCAGTAGTGATCTCATCTTTTCCGCAAGGATTTCTCTTTTGGAATAAGTCGTAATACTGAATGCCGAAAGGTCGGAATAGCCCGGTTTGACGGAATGGACAACCGCTTTATCAAGAACAGGTTCATCAAAGGTCAGATGCACCTTGACCTGTGGTAATCCCTGCCGTCGCGCCCCACCCCGATTGTACTCTACGGGAATCTCAATCTGAAAATCGCCCGACACCGTCAGAGGCTCACGCATGGACAAACGAATGCCCGATTCCCGCAAAACCCACGCGGCAACCGTGTCGAGCAGACGGAGCGATGTCTCAAGGTTTTTTCCGTCGGGCCTGCAGCTGAAGTCAATGTCCTCAGAGAACCGGTAACCCTTATAATAACAGTGTCTCAAACATGTCCCGCCCTTGAAGACCCAGCCGTGCTCTTTTGCTCCTGAATGTGCCAATCCCGACAGAAGCCAGAGTATGACATAGTCTTTTTCAACCTGATCAAAACGGAGCTCTTCCTGTTCCGCCACGCGATGCAGTTCCGTCGTCGTAATCATGATTGTATCTCCGTGTTTACCAGAAGACCCCACCGCCTGTTGTATTTCCCGCGCTTCGGCATGGTCGGGTCAAGCGGTGAAAAACCTGGAGCACGCGGTATCGCTGTGCGAAGTGCTTCTATGTCTCCCAGCCCCAGCGTTTCCATCATAAACCCGAGCCGCTTTGCAACAGCAGAATTACCGATTTTTGCGGCGTACATCCTCAGATTCTTCTCATCCAGCATCTTCCATGAGGTCGTCAATGCCTTTGCGATTTCATTCACCCCGCCTACGTACTGCGGAAGATCCAATCCGTCGATGATCGTCTTCTCCAGATCCGTGACACTGAAGGGAATCTCGTCTATCCAGTCCTTCATAACGCCAAAAATCTTGTCCGGTTTCAGCGACACGATCCTGTAGGTCACTCCCAGCACATCTTTCGGCTGGCGGCGTACGGGATGGTCAGTAGCCACGAAGACTGTACGGGGAAGCTGTTCTGTCATGCCGTGATGGTTGAGCGCCGACCAGTACGCAATCACCGCCGGAGATACGAGTTCCATGGCGACCACAAACTCATGCAACTGCGGCGAACGATCCTCGCCTGAAGAGAGCGGAACAACCGCGAACCGCCCTCGTCGGATGCGTCGTATCCAGCCCTTACTTTGAAGCCGTTCAAGAAATTGAGGAGTCGGATCATCCTTTGTATGCCCCAATATCTGGCGCGCAAAGGCAAGGCTGAAGGTGGGGTGAACCCCTGCCTTGGCAAGAAATCCGGCCTCCATCTTCCCCAACTGGCCCCTTGTTATATTTTGTTCATCATTCATAGTCCCTACAGCCTATCTATGTCACATATAATATAACATTTTGCCATCAAGTCAAGATATTTTCGATTTTAACAGTATCTTAAGGGCTGTTTCTCTCCTGCCCTGCTGGTGGTATGGCCCCCATCCCTTCCGTACGGTTTAATCCCGACAGCGGAGGGACAATTGCCGTCCGAATCTCGGGAGAATTCTTTAAGAGCGAAAGCCCGTTAAACAGCGTCGGTATTGACTTTTCGGCGATTTATATCATTGCTCCAACTGTTGGAGCAACTTAACCTGACAGGTCTTTGGGCCTCAAAAAAGAGGCAGGCTGAAGGATGAAGGGCACAGACCTTTGTTACAAATTGCCCCCAAGAACAGCACTTTAAGCCCAAAAAGTGGATTAAGGGTTGATGGATTAAGGAGTAAGGGTTAGAAGATAATCCATCAATCCTTAATCCATAATCCAATGTTCTCAAGGATTTGGTCCGACCCCAATCTATCCTATCCGATATGGAAGGAAATTGAGGCTAACGAGGAAGGAAGACGTCGACTATTTGCTACACCTCCTACTCATCATTTATGTTAGGTAATAAAAATGGTTAGATTTAACAAGAAGAAAGGGGCAGGAGAACGAGACTTGCACCTGGGTCGAGCGAACCCTTTTTGTAGTGTGTTCCCTGCCTCCCATGAACCCTGCTTGGTTGGTTGGGTCATAAGAACCCTTGTAAACATGGAGGATTGGTCGGGAGGCATATCCCCTGCCTTGTCTTCAATCATATCATGGAGGTGTATTTATGTATAGTCTCTTTGTGGGGATTGATGTATCAAAGGATTCTTTTTCGGTAAGCGGTATTGACGGAAAGGAGAATGTGGTATTTTCTCTTGTAGCTGCCATGGATAGAAACGGTTTTTCGGAATGCATGAAGACAATCTCTTCTCATAGTGAGGATCTCTCTCATGTTGTGGTTGCTATGGAATCCACCGGTTCATACCATATGAACCTCTTGTCTTTTCTGACTTCACAGGAAATCCGCACGATTGTTGTAAACCCCCTGCTGATAAAGAACTTCAGTAAGTTGTCTCTGAGGAAGACAAAGACGGATAAAAAGGATGCCCATACTATTGCACGGTTCCTTTTGGCACAGAGAGATTCCCTTGATCGTTTCTTTGCCCACCAGTATAAGGATCTGAAGGATATTGCCAGGGAGAGGGAGTTTATCCTAAAGCTCATCGGCTCAGAAAAGAACGACATCAGGAGGATGCTCAAAAGCACCTTCCCCGAACTGGAGAGGATCTGTAATGTATTCGGTGATGTGATGCTCCTGTTTCTCAGGGAATACCCTTCTGCACGGCTCATAAAGGATGCTGACCCTGAATGCGTTATGAAGGCGTTCCAGCACACAGACAAAAGGCTTCGGATCTATAAATCAAAAGATGAAATTCTAAAGGCGGCACATAATTCCATTGCGTCTCCTCATCCGGCGATAGAACAACTGTTACCGGGGAAGATAGACACCCTTCTTTACCTCAATAAAAGACTCGATGAGGTCACGGATATGCTGGTACAGTGGTGTGAATCGGCGATGAAGGATGATCTTAAAATCCTTACATCGATGAACGGTATCAATATCAAGACCGCAGCACCCTTCCTGGCAGAGATGGGAGACTACAGAAATTATAAAACCTATAAGAACTTCATTGCCTTTTCCGGGCTTGATCCCTCTATTCACGAGTCGGGAACGTTTAAGGGGATGAGCAGACTCTCGAAGAGAGGGAACAGACATCTGCGGAGAATTATCTATCTCATGACTTTCTGTGCTATACGGATAAAAGGTCCATTGAAGACCTACTTTACTAAAAGAAGGGATGAGGGATTGCCGTTTAAAAAGGCATTATTTGCAACAGCGCATAAACTGATAAGGACCATATTTGCTATGCTGACGAA
Source organism: Pseudomonadota bacterium (assembly GCA_026388315.1). Lineage (NCBI taxonomy): Bacteria > Pseudomonadati > Pseudomonadota > Pseudomonadota bacterium. The sequence goes on from JAPLKA010000093.1 coordinate 12,192, forward strand.
AAGAACACATTATGTGAGCGGGGAGATGATAACTGGTTGACTACAAACAAACAGC